>NZ_JBFBIV010000070.1:0-47473 GCF_040702025.1 Streptomyces sp. NPDC088194
GGTTGTCCTCGTAGTGGGCCTACTCGGACAAGCCCGACAACGAAGCGAGCGTGCGTGCCAGGCGCCACGGGCCAGGCGGGACTTCCAAAACACGGACTAGCCGCCGCGGCCGAGCGGACCCTCCCGGGTGCCCCTGTCCTGCCGGTTCAGGGACCACCTGCCGGTAGGGGGCTGGTCGCGCCGTGCCGTCGTGGTGCCGGCCTGCTCCCGGCCGCAGGCCGGTGGCGCGCCCCTGGATCTTGCCCGGGTGCTCCCGGGGCAGGCCCGGTGGGAGCAGCACATACTCAGGGACGCGGGGAACTCCCCCAAAGGGCACGCCCCCAGCGACCAGCCCCGGACCGCGAGGTCCCGCGAACGGCAGGACGGGGCAGCCGGGTGGATCTGCTCAGTTCTTGGGGCTGCACGTCGGCTTGGGCGCCGGCGGATTCGCCGCGACAACCCGCGCCTCCGCCGCCTGCGTGGGCGTCGCCAGCTTCGCGAAGGCGTTGCCGATGAGCACGTCGACCGTCGCCCCCTTCCGCTTGGGGTCGATCTTCACGGCGGAGCCGACCATCTGCGTACCCGCCTCGCGGGCGGCGGCCTCCCCGGCCGGCCCGGAGATGATCAGCGCGGACTGCGTGATCTTCGCGTTGTACTCGTCGGGCGCGTTGCCGAACTTCGCCACCTTGAAGCCGCGGCCGGCGAGCTGGTCCGCGGTGGACTTCGCGAGCCCGCCGCGCGTGGTCGCGTTGAGGACGTTCATCGTCACCTGCGTCGGCTTCGGCAGGGCGATCGGCTTGCCGGTGGCCACCGGAGCGGGTGCGGGCGAGCAGGACGGATGGCTGGGCGCGGCGTTCGCCTTGGCGTCCTTGCTGTCGCCGCTGAAGACATGGAAGAGCTGCAGGGCCCCCCAGCTGAAGAGGCCGAGTACGACAACCGCGGCGATCAGGGCGGCCACGAATCGGCCGCGCCGCCTGGGCGGACGCATACGCGGATACGAGTTACCCGTTACCCGGTACTTCCCGCCCATCCCGGAGGGGGTCAGCATGCTCATGAGCGCAGCGTAAGCGGATTGTCAGTCCATCTCCAGGACCCGGGCGTGCAGCACTTGCCGCTGCTGGAGCGCCGCGCGCACGGCGCGGTGCAGCCCGTCCTCCAGATAGAGGTCGCCCTGCCACTTCACGACGTGTGCGAACAGGTCCCCGTAGAAGGTGGAGTCCTCCGCCAGGAGTGTCTCCAGGTCGAGCTGTCCCTTGGTGGTCACCAACTGGTCCAGTCGCACGGGACGCGGGGCGACGTCCGCCCACTCGCGCGTGCTGACCCGGCCGTGGTCCGGGTACGGCTTCCCGTTTCCGATGCGCTTGAAGATCACACGGAAAGCCTACCGGCCCGGCTTGTCCGGGCGCAGCCACGCCGCAGGGATGGCACGGGACCGAAAGGCCCATAGCCGTACGAAAGGTATCCGGACCTGGTTCCGCCGACCGGGTGAGGGCTGCCGCGCCCGCGGGCGCGGCAGCCATTTATTTTTCGAGTAAAACACTTGGTAAGCTTGTTGGATGAACGGCGCTACCCCCACCCCCCGCTCGCACCGGCCGCGCAGGCTCCCCACCGCCGGTGTACTGCGCCTGGGCAGGACGTCGGACATCTGGTTCAAGCCCGCCACCAGCGCGGTGATCGCCTCGGCGATCCCCAACATCATCCTGCTCTGCCTGGGCCGGCTGGATCTGGCGATGTACACCATGGCCGGCTCGCTCTGCGCCACCTACGCGCACAACCGGCCGTATGCCGGCCGCGCCAGGACTCTGATCGGCGTCGTCCTCGGCATGGTCGGCGGCCTCGCGGTCGCCCTCGTCGTCGCCTCGCTCACCGGCAGCGTCATGGTGCTGATCACCGTCGGCGCGCTGCTCGCCGCGCTGCAGAAGCTGCTCTGCGATGCCACCAGGATCGGCCCGCCCGCCCATGTGATCTTCGCGTTCATCAGTTCGGCGGCCCTGTTCGCGCCCCAGACCCTCGGCCAGGTCCCCGGCCACATCGCCCTCGCCCTGGCATCGGCGGCCCTCGCCTACCTGGTGAGCATGGCCCCCGGGCTGGTCCGGCCGCAGGGCCCCGAGCGCCGCGCGGTACGCGGCGCGCTCCGGGCGGCGGCACGGTACGCGGGACTCCCGGCCGGCGACCCGCAGGCGCGGCCGGCCCGCGCGAACGCGGCCGCCGCCATCCAGACCGGCTGGCAGAACCTGATGATCAGCGGTCGGCGCACCGAGGACCGGCGGGCCCTGGAACGCCTGCTGATCCGCGCCGAGGTCGCGCTTTCCGCTCCCACCCCCGCCGCCCCCGCCCTCCTCAGCGGCTGGGCCGCGCGGCTGCGCGGCACCGGCCCCGTCCCGCGCCCGGCCGGTCCGGTCGACGACACCGAACTCCTCGGCATCGAGACCGAGCTCGCCGCCGCCGCGCCCTCCCTCTGGCAGCGGCTGCGGCCGGGCGGTGTGCTCTTCCCGGTCGCCGTCCGCACCTTCCTCGGCTGCGCGCTGGCCGGCTACGCCTCCTTCGGCCTCGGCGTCGGACGCCCCTACTGGGCCATCGTCACCGCCGCCGCCGTCTCCCAGGCGAACGTCACCCAGTCCTGGCGCCGCAGCATCCAGCGGGTCGTCGGCAACCTGATCGGGGTCCTGGTCTTCGCCGCCGTGGTCCCGCTCACCCACACCGGCGCGACCGCCCTGGTGCTGGTCGCCCTGGCGTTCAACTTCGGCGCCGAGGCCCTCATGCCCCGCAACTACTGGCTGGGCAGCATCTGCGTGACGCCGATGGCGCTGCTGGTCGTCGAGTTCGCCGGGCGCCGGCCGGTCGGTGAGCTCCTCACCGACCGGGTCCTCGACACCCTGGTCGGCGCCGTCGTCGGGGTGCTGGTCAGCATGGCGGTGGTCACCCGCCGCCCCGGCCACCAGCTGCGGACGGCGCTGGCCGGCGCCCGTACCGCACAGCGGCAGGCACGGTCCGCACTCGCCGCCCCGGCGCGAGGGACCCTGGAGGCCGATGGACGGCGGCTGGCCTTCGCCCTGATCGAGCTGCGCCAGGCCAGGGACATCGCGGCCGGCGAGTGGTGGCAGTCCCCGCTGCCCGAGCAGGAGGTGCTGGACGTGGAGCGGGACGGACACCGTACGCTCGCCGAGACGGTACGCGCGCAGGGGCTGGTGCAGGGGCTGGAGGCCGGCGGCACCGCGACCGGTACCGGAGGGAGTGCGGCGGCATGACGGCAGCGAGCGAGGGTGGCCCGGCCGACGACACCGTGGCCGTGGTGGTCCGCCAGTGGCAGACCGTCCGCCCCGACCTGGACACCGCTCCGATGGAGGTCATCGGCCGGATCAACCGCTGCGCCGCGCTCCTCCAGCAGGCCGAGGACGCCCCGCTGCGCCGGGTCGGCCTGACCCGGGCCGAGTTCGACCTGCTCAGCACCCTGCGGCGGACCGGGCGCGAACTGACCCCCGGCGAGCTGGCCCGGGAGACCTTCTCCTCCGGCGCGGCCGTGACCAAGCGGCTGAAGCTGCTCGGCGAGCGCGGCTGGGTGGAGCGCCGCAGCGACACCAGGGACCGCAGGGTCGCCCGGGTACGGCTCACCCGCAGCGGCGGCGAGCTGATCGACTCGGTCGTGCCCGACCAGCTGCGCTACGAGCGGGTCGCGCTCTCCGGCCTCCCGGACGGCGACCAGCGGCAGGTCGCCGCGCTCCTCGCCGAACTGCTGGTCCAGCTGGAGGGACGGCTCGGGGTGCCCCCGGGCTGACCCGGGCGGCTCCGGGCCCGATGACGACTCCGGCTCAGGCCCCGGCCGTCAGGGTCCGGGCCGTCAGAATCCCGGCCGTCAGAGTCCGGGCCGGTACCGCAGCGGATGGTCGGCCGGGACCTCCACCAGGACGATGCGATGGCCGTCGGGGTCGGTGATCCACATCTCGATCAGCCCCCAGGGCTCCTGGCGCGGCTCCCGCACGATCTCGGCGCCCCGGGCCCGCAGCTCCCGGTGGGCGGCCTCGACGTCGGGAACCTGGAGCCAGAGGCGCAGGGTGTCGGCGGGGGCGGCGTCGCAGCGCCCGGACACCTCCAGGAAGCCGCCGCCGAGGAAGTAGACCGTGCCCCGCTCGGGGCCCTCGCCGAACTCCCGGTACACCTCCAGGCCCAGGACGTCGCCGTAGAAGCGGCGGGAGCGGTCCGGGTCGGCGGGCCGCAGAAGGGTCCGGCTGCTGAGTACATGCACCATGCCGCCACCCTAGAGACCGGTACGCCGGAGAGCCGTACGCAGCGGGCGTCCGCGCGGACCCGTGTGCCGAGGGCACCGCTCCGGGCCCCGCTCCGTACGCACCCCCTTGAATCGCCGATCCGGCGACCTGCGGGCAGGGTGGAGCTACGACCCGACCCGGAGGAGGGACGCCGATGCAGCCCGACGTTCCGGGGCCCGGCAGCGCGGTGTGGCAGATGCTGCTGGACGGCACGCAGGCGGGTGTGGCGCTGCTCGACCCCGATCTGCGGTACCTGTACGTGAACCCGGCGCTGGCGCGGATGAACGGGGTGGAGGTCGACGCGCACGTCGGCCGGCGGATCGTCGAGGTGGTGCCCGGGGTCGACGTCGACGAGGCGATGATGCGCGCGGTGCTGGCGGACGGCCGGCCGCGCGAGCTGGACTCCAGCGGCCAGACCAGGGCGGGCTCCGCGCACGCCCGGCGGCACTGGCGCGGCAGTTGCCACCGGGTCCTGGACGGCGGGCGGGTGCTGGGCCTGGGCCTGGTGCTGATGGAGGTGAGCGCGGACCGGGAGACGCGGCGGGAGCTGGAACGGGCCAGGGAGCGGCTGCTCGTGCTGGACGCGGCGGCGATGCGGATCGGCTCCACGCTGGAGATGGAGCAGACCTGCGAGGAACTGGCGGACCTGCTGGTCGAGGTGCTCGCGGACATGGCGACGGTGGAGGTGCTGTCCAGCGGGACCGGGGACGGCCGCCGGCCGCCGCCGGACGGCACGGCACGGCTGCGCCGGTCCGCGATGAGCGCCCGCCCCGCACTGCGCGAGGTGGCGCCGAGCTTCGGCGCGCCCGGCACGTACGTCGACTACCAGCCCGGCTCGGCGATCCCGCGCTGCCTGGAGACGGGCTGCCCGATCGTGATGAACCTGCTGCCCGACGAGGAGCTGAGCAGGTCCGCGCCGAACGCCGAGCGGGCCGCGGCCTACCGGGCGGCGGGCATCCACTCCGGGCTGATCGTGCCGCTGGCCGCGCGCGGCCGGCAGATCGGCACGGTGACGATGATCAGGGCCGGGTCGTCGCCCGGTTTCGACGACGAGGACGTGGCCGTCGCCCGCGCGCTCGCCGAGCGGGCCGCGATCAGCCTGGACAACGCCCGCCGCTACACCCGGGAGCACGGCATCGCGGTGGAGCTGCAGCGTGCGCTGCTGGCCGCGCCGACCACCCCCAACCCTCGGGTCGACGTCGCCACCCGTTACCTTCCGGCGGGCGCCAACGACCTCGTCGGCGGCGACTGGTTCGACACCCTGGCGCTGCCCGGCGGGCTGACGCTGCTGGCGATGGGCGACGTGATGGGCCACGGGGTCGGCGCGGCGGTCGAGATGAGCCACTACCGGTCCATGCTGCGGGTCGGCGCCGGCGAGGGGGACGCGCCGGACCGGGTGCTGAGCCGGATCGACCGGCTGCTGGCGGCCGGGGGCGCGGAGCGGCCCGCGACCTGCCTGCTGGGGATCGCCGATCCGCTGCGCGGCGCCGCGTGGTTCGCGAGCGCCGGCCACCTGCCGCCCGCGGTGATCGCCCCCGACGGCAGCGTGACGCTGCTGGACGTGCCGCCCGGCCCGCCGCTGGGCGCGGACCTCGGCGGGGAGTACGACACGGTGTACGCGCCCTGGCCGCCCGGGCACACGCTGCTGCTGTACACCGACGGGCTGGTGGAGCGGCGCGGCGAGGACATCGACGTGTCGCTGGGCCGGCTGGCGGGATTGCGGCTGCCGCACGCGGGGGACTCCCCGACGCAGCCAGGGGGAGGGTCGTTGGACGCGCTGCTGGCGCGGGTGGTGCACCGGCTCGCGCCGGCCGTGGCCGAGGACGACGTGGCGCTGCTGGCCGCGCGGGCGGTGCCGGGACACGGGCCGAGGACGGAGAGGTCGTAAGGCCCGTACCCCTGGAGGCCACCCCTTACCGCGCGGCCGGGTGGGCTTGTTAGCCTCGAAGGTGCACACCGTTGGTGCCCGGCGACCCCGAGTCGAGGCGTATCGAGGAGTGGACGCATGACCGAACGCAAGCCGCCAGGAGTCTCCTTCGAGACCTGGGCCGACCGGCAGATCCGCGAGGCGGAGGAGCGCGGCGACTTCGCGAACCTGCCCGGCCGCGGGAAGCCGCTCGCCTCGCTGAACACCCCCTACGACGAACTGTGGTGGGTCAAGGGCAAGATGCAGCGCGAGGGACTGTCCTTCCTGCCGCCGTCGCTGGTGCTGCGCAAGGAGGCCGAGGACGCGGTCGCCGCCGTCGCCGAGGCGCGCTCCGAGCGGCGGGTGCGGCAGATCATCGCGGCCGTCAACGAGAAGATCGAGGCCGCGATCCGCCGCCCGCCGCAGGGACCGCCGCTGAACCTGCGCCCGTTCGACATCGAGCAGGTCGTGGCCGAGTGGCGCGAGCGCCGCGCGGGCGACGGGGGCACCGGCGACGGCGGCGCGGGCGACAGGGGTACGGGCGACGGGCGGGGGCCCGCGGACTGAGCCCGGCGGACGGGGTGTTCCGGCTGCCCGTACCGCCCTGATAGGCATGGCCCGTGCGATTCGACGCGGTACCCAAACCGCCGCCCGTCGAGGCCAGACCGCGGGACGAGCGCGGCTATCCCGTGCCCGCGATCACCCCGTGGCTGGACGAGCGGCCGCAGTTCGCGCTCACCGACCACGAGCGCAGCGCCGACTGCGCCCGGCAGCGGCTGTGTTCGGTGTGCGGCACCCGCATGCCGCGCGGCACCGTGTGGCGGGTGGTGGGCGCCGCCGAGGCCGAGGCGATCGCCGACGCGCGCGCGGCCGCCCGCCCGTACCGCAACCTCGCGCCGACCACCGAGGGCCCCGGGCACCGGGCGTGCATGCTCTACGCCTCGATGGTCTGCCCCTACCTGGCCCGCCCCAACGCCCGCCGCGGCACGGACGCCGAGCGCCCCGACGACATGACGGCGCATGTCGTACGGGGCGCGGTGCGCGGGGTGCTGGGCGCGGTGGTCGGCTTCGCGGAGTACGAGTTCGCGGTCACCGGGGCCCGGACCCTCTTCCGCTTCCTTGACGTGGTGGAGTTCCTGCCGCACGAGACGGCCGACACCCACCTGGCCGCGCTGCGGGCCGAACTGGGCTCGCCGGCCTAGGAGTTCCGGAAGGCCGGCAGTCCCCGGTAGCCGGAGATCCGCTGCGGGGTGCCGGAGCCGTCGGTGCGGACCTCGACGATGCCGTCCGGGGTGCGGGCGGCGATCAGGTCGCCGGTGGGCGCGAACGCCGGCTCGGTGTAGTCCGTGGTGGCGTGCGGGGTGAGGTCCTTGTACGCCGGACCGCTGTCCGTGGACTCCTCCAGGAACAGGTGGTCGTGGCCGTCCACGGAGCGGACGAAGGCGATGGCCTCGTCGTCGGCCCGCGACATCGCCGGTTCTGAGCCGTCGGTGAGCGCCGAGCCCTGCTGCCGGAGGTTGTCGTCGCGGATGTAGACCTTGCCGCTGTCGGCGTTGGCGTAGGTCGCGGCGCCGGCCGTGCCCGCGTTCGGCCAGACGTTGCCGGTGGTCGGCAGCGGGTCGGGGTGCTCGCCGGCCATCTGGTTGAGGCTGATCGGCCGCGGGGTGCCGCCGGTGGCGGGGACGCTCTCCAGCTTCGTGGTGGAGCCCGACCGCACGGCGAACATCAGGTTGTCCAGCGCGGGCATGCCGTCGGCGGGGTCCGCCTTGCGGGTCTGCCAGGTCGGGTGCGACCAGGTCTGCCCGCCGGGGTTCTTCGCCGCGATCACCCGGCCGGTGCCGTCGGGGTTGCTCACCGCCAGATCGCCGTCGCCGTCCACGAACGCGGCCCGGCGGCCGTCCGGGGACCAGGCGAGGTCGCGCACCAGGGTGCCGAAGTCGACGCGGGTGCCGTTCATGACGACGTAGCGGCTGCCGTCGCTGATGGTCAGGCCGTTGTGCGCGGTGCCGTTGAGAGGCGAGGCGGAGGTGACCGGCTTCGCGGTGACGGTCGGGCTTCCGGTTCCGCCGCTTCCGCCGGTTCCGCTGCCGGTGGTCGCGGGCGGGGTGGTGCCGTCCGCGGTGGGGTCGTCGGGGCCGCATCCCGTCAGCAGCAGGGCGGCGCCCGCGGTGAGGCCCGCGGTCAGGGCGACGGCGGTGGCGGTACGGCGGCTACGGCCGCGGCTGCGGCTGCGGCTGCGGCGAGTGGACGCGGGCATCTCGGTTCCCCCATGAACGATGAGACGGTGCGGCGGTGGTGTGCGAACCGCTGTGAGGGCAGCGTGACAAGCCAACGTCGCCGCGCTGTGCGGTAGTTGTCACGGCCCGGCAACACCGCGGCGCGCCGTGCCCCTCCCGTCCCGCGGGTCGCCGGGGCCCCTCCGCTGTCACCGCCGGCCTTCATCGCTCACCGCCGCGCGGCCGGATGCGGCCGGACGGGTGCGACGCTCCACCTGAGCGGGTGAACGCGGTGGACGGGGGCTGACGGTGGGCGTCCCGGGCGTGCCCTGGGGGCGGGCTCGGACGTTGTACCGGCCATGAACGTATTCCGCATCCTCACCACCGCCGCGGCCGGCTCCTTCGTGCTCGCTGCCGCCGCGGCGCCCGTCGTACAGGCCGCCGACCTCAGCTCCACCCTCTCGAGCACCGCGGTGACCGCCTCCGACACCGGAGTGCAGGCCGGCAGCGTCGCCGGCGGGGTGGTCCAGCAGTCCGGGGTCGGCCCGAAGGTCGCCGCCGTGCAGAAGGCCGTCAAGGCCGGGTCCGACGCGGTGAGCGCGGGCAACCAGCTGGTCAACGGCTGACCGTCGCCCGCAGCTCCGCCCGGGTGGCACCGCCACCTCACCGCGTACCTCGTACGATCCGCGAGGAAAGGGGCGCCCCCTCCGGGGCGCCCCTTTGCGTGGCCGCTCAGCCGCGCAGGCTGCCGACCGGGACCGTGAAGTGGGCCGCGCTGCCCAGCACCTCCTCGTCGGCGGCGAACGCGCGCAGCTCCTCCTCCGTGACCTCGGTGCCCGGGACCGCCTCGGGCCACGGGCGGCTGGCCAGGATCACGTAGACCGACGTGCGGGCGCGGGCCGCGGCCGTCCACTGCTCCGGCACCGGGCAGGTCACCTTCAGGTAAGGCATCGTCAGCACCGCCTTGCCGCCCTCCACGAGCAGCCCCACCTTCACCTTCGGAGCCTGCGCGATGTCCAGGATCGCGCCGCCCACCGGCAACCCGATCTCCTCGGCCGCCTCGAGCACCGCCTCCTGCCCGGCTGCCGGGCCGTCCACCCCGTCGCCGAGGGAGTAGGCCAGCAGGAACGGGGTGTCCTGGCCGTCCTCGTGGCTGCCGGCCCACGGGATCACCACGAGGGTGCCCAGCCGGCTCTGGAGTGACGACGCGGACGCGGTATTGGTCTGGCTCATGGGCCGGACCCTAACGGGCTACCGGCCCCGCACCCCGCCGATGTCACCTCAGCGGGGGACCCCCGGGCACAGGATTCGCCCGTTCGTGGAGCGGTCCGCCCCGGGCGCGCACCCCAACGGAGTATCCCGGCCGGGTGGTGGGCGAATCGCCGAACCCCCCGCGTTCGCAGTCGACTTGCGCCGGTGTCGGGTCGTGGGCCCCGAGGCCGCGAGGACGCTTCGGTTGCGGGAGCAGGTGCCGCTTTCCACGGTGGTCGAGGTAGCAGACTTGCCCCCACGAAGGGAAAACGTTCCATGCACAGCCACCGCACCACTGGTCTGGTCGTCTCCGCCGCGCTCGTGGCCGCTCTTGCGGGCGGCGCCGTCGGCACCGCGTCCGCCGAGACCCCGCACCACCACGCCGCCGCCCAGCCCACGGCACCCAAGGCGCAGGCCGACGCGGCCGCGGTGCTCGCCCAGGCCAAGACGCTCGGCAACCTGGGCGGCGTGCTCGCCCCGGTCACGACGCTGGTCCAGGACGCGCTCGCCACGCCGGTCTCGAAGGACAAGGTGGCCTCGGACGCGACCGCCGCGACGGCCGCGATCACCGCGGCGAAGAAGGCCCTCCCGGCGACCCCGGCGACCCCCAACGCCCCGGCCGCGCCCAACGCCCCCGCGGCGCCCAACGCCCCCGCCGCGCCCAACGGTTCGGCCGCCGCCACCCGGGCGGTGCACCCGCGGGCCGCAGCCGATGTGCAGGCCGACGCCCTGACCGCGCTCCAGACCGCCGTGGACTCGCTGAGCAAGGCCGTCGCCTCCGGCGACGCGACCGGCGCGCTGGCCGCCGGCACCGCGGTCGTCACCGGCCTGGTCAACGTCGCCGTCGCCACCGTGCTCGGCGGCGGCCTGCCCGCGCCCAACCTGCCGGGGCTGCCGGCCCTCCCCTCGCTGCCGTCCACTCCCACACTCCCCACCACCCCGACCCTGTGACCCCACGCCCGGCCCTCCCGCCGCGCTGACCGCGGACACCCGGCCCGCCGTCCGTCCTCGTCAGAAGGAACGGGCCGCGGGCCGCGTGTGTGCCCGCCCCCGCGTCAATTCACCTCCTCGGCGTATTACGCGGGCGGCGCGCCCCAATTCCCGCGCCGGCCGCGCTTCCAAACCGAGGAACCCTCACCGATTCGGCCCAACCTGCGTGACCATTACCGGTCCCCGGCCGTTGCCCAAGGCGTCAATAGCCGCAGCGTTGCGGCAATTCTCATCTCGTATGACGTCTCAGGGAGATCTTGATGTCGCGTATCGCGAAGGCCGCGGCCCTCACCGCCGCCGCAGGTGCCGCGCTGGCCGCTGGTGCGGGTGTGGCTTCGGCCGACGCCGGTGCCGGAGCCGCTGCGGTCGGTTCGCCGGGTGTCGTGTCCGGCAACGTCGTCCAGGTGCCCGTGCACGTTCCGGTCAACATCTGCGGCAACACCGTGGACGTCATCGGCCTGCTCAACCCGACGTTCGGCAACCAGTGCGAGAACGACTCCTCGCACGGTGACAGCAACGGGGGCAACGGCGGCGGCCAGTACTGAGTTCCTCGCACCGCCGTACGGCCTCCGCCTCCGCACGAGGCGGGGGCCGTACGCGTGATGCGGCAGGTGCGGCAGGTGCGGCAGGGGCACGCCTGGCGCACCCCAGGCCGTCACTCGTAGGTGTAGTACTTGCGGTGGTCCAGTACCACCGACGGCTTCACGTTGAACGGGGGCATCGGCTCGGTGAGGCTGATCACCCGGCCGTGCTCGGGGTCGCCGGCGCTCAGCGGCTTGGCCGGCAGGAAGCCGGACTTCGGGTGCAGCCGCTGCCAGCGGGTCCAGATCAGGTCGATGAAGGCGTGGTGCAGCCAGAAGATCGGGTCGTTCGGCGAGGACCCGCCGGTCATGTGCCCGCCGACCCACTGGTGCACCCGGTTGTGCAGGTAGCCGCCCTTGGCGTCGCTGACCACCCACCCCTCCATCTTGTTGCGCAGCCCCTTCGTGCTCGGCGCGGAGTTCCACGGCGCGGTGTCGTAGGTCGCGATCTTCAGCGCGTCATTGACCTCGGCGGCGGTCGGCAGCACGATCGGCCGGTCCGGGCGGCCCATGTCGCGGGTCAGGTACTTCTCCCGCGTGACACCGAAGGTGATCGGCCAGTTGCCGCCCTGGTAGGCGAACGGGCCGGTCATCACCTGCCCGTCGCTGGAGCGGCCGTTGCCTCCCATGAAGTCCGCTTCCCACAGCGCCGACGTCTCGGAGCGGTCCACGGTCCAGTCCCAGTACGGGATGGTGACGTCGGGGTCGATCATCCGCAGTTCGTGCTCGAAGACCAGCAGGAACTGCCGGTGCCAGGGGAAGAACGTCGGGGCCATGTGCGCCACCCGCAGCCCGGTCTCGCCGTCCGCGCTGAAGTACTGCATGTGCAGTTTGACGTACTTGTCGTACCCGCCGTTCCGCTTGAGCTGCAGCACGGCCTGCACGAAGCGCGAGCGCTGGTCGCTGGTCAGATTCCGCTGGTTCATCCGGGTGTACACAGGTGCGGTCCCTCGACGCTCGGCGGGTCAGTGATGGTGCGCGGCGGCCGCATCGGCCAGCTCGGCGCTCCCGATGACGTCGACCGCGCCCCGGGCGGTGGCCAGCGGCGTCGGATACGGCTGGAAGTGGTTGGCCATGCTGACGAAGCTGCCGTCGTACCTGCGCATGGCGCCGAGCGGACGCCCGTCGATCAGCAGCAGCAGGCCGCTGGGATCGCCCGAGGGGAAGCCCTGGATGCGGCGGCCGCGGTAGACCTCGTCGAACAGCGGCGAAGCCACCTCGTCCAGCAGGGAGTCCGATCCGTCGCCGTCCGCCCCCGGTCCGCCGCCCTTCCCGTCCTGCCCGCCTGCCCCCTGCGCGGCGGCGCGCGAGGTCGGCTGCCCGGCGGCGAGCATCGGACGCAGCCCGGCCGCGGTGCCCGACACGGCGGCCGCGGCGATCAGCCCGGTCCTGAGCACTCTTCTGCGTGACGGCATGCCCGGCTCCTCTCGTCGGCACTCGGCCGCGGCTCATCTTGCCCCGTGCGGCGGGGAATCCCGGGATCGCGGCCGGTGGTCGGCAACGACGATCCGGAAGTTCACCTGACCGGGTGATATCACCAGCGGCTCGCGGCCGCTATTGACGGGTGAGAGGATTCCTTTGCGGGCAAGGGAGTTCGGGGAAGAGGGCGAGAGAACAGGCCCACCCGAAGTCCGCGGCACGGTCACGACCGAGCTGTCGAATCCGCGCGCGCCATTTATTCGTACGTTATGACTGACGGTCAGGCGGCGCGTCCGGCGCGCCTTTGCCGTCGAACGAGGAGTGGCCATGGCCGAGCGACACCACTGGTGGGTGCGGGGGAGCGTCGCGGCGGCCACGGCCGCGGTGCTGCTGTCCGGGGTGGCGGCGACCGCGCTCGGCGACGACTCCGCCGGG
This sequence comes from Streptomyces sp. NPDC088194, assembly GCF_040702025.1. Classification (NCBI taxonomy): domain Bacteria; kingdom Bacillati; phylum Actinomycetota; class Actinomycetes; order Kitasatosporales; family Streptomycetaceae; genus Streptomyces; species Streptomyces sp. NPDC088194. Next base: position 13,043 of record NZ_JBFBIV010000070.1, read on the forward strand.
CGGCTGCTCGGTCTGCCCGCCTACGGGAACCCGGTGGCGGTCCCCCTGCCGTCCGCGTCGGGCACGGCGACCCGCACCCCTTCCGTCCCGCCGAGCGGACCCGCGGCCTCGGCCGACGGGCTGCCGCCGATGGGCGCCTTCACCGACTCCGGCAGCAAGGGCGTCCAGAGCCTCGGCGGGCTGGAGAACTGGCTCGGCGGCACCCGGGTGAACGTCGGCCACACCTACCTGCCGGGCGACAACTGGGACAGCATCGAGGGCGACGACGACCTGCTCCAGCCGTGGGCCGCGTGGACCCGGGCCGAGCCCGGCCGGCTGTTCGTGCTCAACGTGCCGATGCAGGCCGACAACGAGGGCCACGTCCCCGACGACCAGGTGCGCGACCTGATCGAGCAGGGCGCGAGCGGCGCCTTCGACGCGCACTTCACCCAGCTCGCCCGGCGGCTGGTCCGGCTCGGAGTCCCCGACACCGTGATCGTGCTCGGCTGGGAGATGAACGGCACCACCTACACCCACCGCTGCGGCCCGGACCCCGCGGGCTGGAAGGCGTACTGGAACCGGGTGGTCACCGCCATGCGCGCCGTGCCCGGCCAGCACTTCCGCTTCGACTTCGCCCCCAACCGCGGCCGGGACGCGATCGCCTGGACCACGTGCTACCCCGGCGACTCCACCGTCGACGTCATCGGCATGGACTCCTACGACCAGCCGCCCGGCACCGACTTCCACGAGCAGGTCACCGAGCCGTACGGCCTCCAGGCCCAGGTCGACTTCGCCGCCGCGCACCGGAAGGCGATCTCCTACCCGGAGTGGGGTCTGTTCAGGAACGGCGACGACGCCGACTACATGAGCCTGATGCTCACCTGGATCATCACCCACCACCCGCTCTACCAGACGATCACCGACTACTGCCCGCACGGCGTCTGGCAGTGCGACCAGAACCCCAACGCGGCGAAGGTGTACCGGGCGCTGCTCTTCGGCCGGAAGATCGCCACCCCCGCGTCCGCGTCCCCCAGCCCGGCCCCCACCCATGGCACCGGTTCCCCCGGCACCGGCACCGCGCCCACGTCCGTGCCCGTCGAGACCTGCGTGCCGATGCCGCTCAGCGAGGTGATGAAGCAGTCCTACGCCAGCGGGCAGGTGTGCGTACGGCTCAAGCCGCGCAGGTCGGCGCCGGCTGCCCCCGCGGCTCCCGCCCCGCCCGCGGCCACCCCGTCCCCCGGGCCGACCAGCGCGCTGTGAGGGGGTCCGGCGGGCGGCCTACCGCCGGCGCCTGCGGCGTACCTCCCGCAGCCGGACCCGGGCCGCGGTCAGGGCCCGGCGGGCCAGGAGGGACGGCAGGGCGCGGCGGGTGCCCAGCAGGAGCCGGGAGTTGGGGACCGAGAGCGGACGCCAGTGGGCTTTGTGCGGTTCGGCGCCCCGCATCATGCTGAGGACGGGGCGGTCGCCGGCCGTGGTGAGACGGGCGCCGTGCCGCATCAGCAGGGTGTTGAGGTCGACCTTCGCCGAGTGCAGGGCGGCGAAGTCGGCGCCGTAGAGGTAGCCGCCGGCCAGGGTCGGTGACAGGACGGTGAGGTTCGCGGCGACCACCTCGCCGCCGATCCGGAACTCGGTGAGCCGGGCCTCGCCGGACTCGGTCATCCGGGCGCAGGCGCGGCCGAGATGGGCGGCGAAGCGGGGGCGCAGGTGCTCGGGGGTGACGCCCCGGCCCTCCCACTGGGCGGTGTGCAGCCGCAGTATCGTGCCGATGGCGGCGGGCACGTCGGCGGCGGGCACGTCGTGTTCCTCGATGCCCGAGGCGTCGATCTTGCGCAGATGGGCGCGGATGCGCTGGCCGCGCGAGCTGCCCACCCGGGCGATCAGGCCGGGCATGGGCCCGCCGGGCAGCTCCAGGCACTCGGAGTCGGCGAGCCGCCGCTTGGGGCCGGGCCACAGGGCGTACACCCGCTCGGCCGCCGCGCCCGCCGGCACCTCGCGCAGGTCCACGACCCCGCCCCGGGCGGCCCGGCGCATCCCGCGGACGAGGGCGGCGGCCACCGGGTCGCCGCGCCGGGCGCCGTCACCCGTACGGTCCGTACGGTCCGCGCCGGGTTCGGTGTCCGCTTCGGTGCCTGCTCCCGCGGTGCCGGGGGCGATGAGCACGTCGGAGTAGTCCGTGATGGCGCCGCCGAGCGGCACGAGCGCGGGCAGCGGGCGGTAGGTGCGCATCAGCGCGACCGCGCCCACCAACTCGCCCTCCCGGCGGCCCTCTTCGGTCCCGCCGCTCCCGCCGCGCCGGACCAGGACGACCCGCAGCCGGCCTTGCCGCCCGTACGACAGCCACCAGGAGTGCAGCCAGGCGTGGCTCTGGAACGGGGTGGCGCGGGGGCAACTGCGGTGCAGCCGGGTCCACTCGGGCGCGAGCGCGGCGAACTCGTCGGGGTCGCGGCAGATGCGCACGTCGAGTGTGCCGAGCGGGTCGGGCGCACCGGCTGCGTCCGCCGCGCTTCTGGGGTGCGGCGGGCGGACGGCGGCCGGCGGCGCCGCGGTGTCGGGGCCTTCCACCGTCACACCGCCGCCCGCTCGGGCCGGGGCTCGGACGAGGACGGCGAAGCGGAGGCGGACGGGGCGGCGGACGGCGACGGGAGCGGGGTGCGGGCCGGGTGGGCGGCGTCCTCCTCGCGCCTGGGCCGGACCAGGAGGACGAGCGCGCCGAGCAGCCCGCCCGCGCTCGCGCCGACCGCGCCGGACAGCGCCGCCGACGGGGAGGACGGCGCGGCGGGCGCGGCGGCGGGCGAGAAGAGGAGCAGGCGGACGCCGGTGCTGTCCGAGTCGCGGTTGCCGGTGGCGGCCAGCGAGCGGGCCACGCCGTTGGCGATGGAGGCGGCGGTGCCGGCCTTGGACGAGCTGCCGGTGACCGAGATCATCGGGGCGTCCGGCGACGTCGCCGCCTGGACATGGCTCTTCAGGTCCCCGGCGGCGGTGTGGGTGGCGGCCTGCGCGCCGGCCAGCACCGCGGAGCCGGTGACGATCCGGCCGTACGCCTGGGCGAAGCCGAGCGCGGTCGGCGAGTCGGTGCCCTGCCGCGGTACGACCATCACGTAACTGGTCGCGGCGTACTGCGGGGTGGCCACCAGGCCGTACCCGATGCCGCCGAGCAGGCCGATGCCGATGCCGAGCGGCAGGGGCAGCCAGCGCGGCACCGCGCGTCGCGGCGTGCGCCGCCCGCGGTCCTGCGGGTCGTTGATGTCGTCCGTGTGGGTCACGGTGTGTCTCACTTCTGCGCGGGTGTCGGGGTGGTGGGTTCGGCGGCGGCCCCGGGTACGGTGCCGGGCGCCTGCCGGGAGGCCGGCGGGGCGGCCTGCTGCGCGGGCGGTTGCGGAACCGGCGCCGCCGCCTGCTGCGAGAGCGGCTGCGCGGCCTGCTGCGAGACCGGTCGCGGCGCCGGCTGGGAACCGGCGGCCCGGGCCGGGCGCGGTACGGTCGCGGCCGGACCGGACCCGCGCCGCCGCAGGCCCCGCCGCTCGCCCGCCTGCGCGTACAGCGCCATGACGCGCTGCGCGGTGCGGGCGATGTGGTAGTACTCGACCGCCGCGGGGGCGGGCAGCCGGCGCGGCCCCGCGCGGTGCTCCGCGGCCAGGGCGGCGGGCAGTTCGCCGAGGTCGATCCGGCAGGCACCGGGCGCGTCCTCGGCCGGCACGTCCTCCACGGCGGGGCAGGCCGTGTAGAGCGCGGGCAGTCCGGCGGCCAGCGCCTCGACCACCGCGAGCCCGAACGCCTCCTCGGCGGAGACCGAGACGAACAGGTCCATCGCGGCGAGCAGTCCGGGCACCTCCGGGCCGCTGGAGTCGGCGACGTGCACCCGGTGCTGGAGGTTCAGGTGGTGCACGAGCCGCAGCAGCGGCACCCGTTCGGGGCCGTCGCCGGCGAGCAGCAGATGCACGTCCGGGACCTCGGCGACCGCCCGGATCAGCGCGTCGAACCGCTTGCCGGGCACCTGCCGCCCCACCCCGCCGACCACGTACGCGCCGACGGGGATACGGAGCCGGGTCCTGGCCTCGGCGCGTACCTCGGGGTCGAAGCGGAACCGGTCCGGGTCGATGCCGTTGGGCGCGAGGTGCACCCGCGCCTCCGGCACGCCCCAGTACACCAGCCGTTCCGCGACGGTCGCCGAGACCGCGAGGGTGCCGTGGCCGAGCCGCTCGGTGGCCCGGTACAGGGTGCGGGTGCCCAGGCCCAGCGGCCGGCCCTCGATCTGGGTGGCGCCCAGCGAGTGCTCGGTGGCCACGACGGTGTGCACCCCGGCCAGCCGCGCGGCGATCCGCCCGTAGACGCAGGCCCGGTACAGGTGGGTGTGCACCACGTCGTAGTGGCCGGCCCGGATGAAGCGGGTGAGGCGCGGGAGCACGCCGACATCGCGGTTGCCGGTCATCCGCAGGTCGTGCACGCGCACGCCGTCGGCGCGGATCGCGTCGGCCACCGGGCCGGGGTCGGTGAGCGTGGCCACCTCGCACTTGGCGTCCAGGTGCCGCAGCAGCAACCGGAGTTGCTGCTCGGCGCCGCCGACGTTGAGGCCGGTGATGACGTGCAGGACCTTCATGCGTCGCCTCCTTGTGGCACGGCGGGGAGGGTGGCGAGCTCGGCTCGCCGCAGCCGGTGCAGCAGCCGTTTGGCATGCAGCCGGGGGGAGTTGTCGGCCTGGCCGACGTAGGTGCGCGGCAGGGCGTGGCCGCAGGCGACCGGCCCGGGGTCGACCGCGCAGGCGTAGTCGTATCCGGCCCGCCGGGTGGCGAGCGCGGTGCGCGGGTCGACCGCGCCGTAGGGGTGGCAGAAGCCCGCCGGGGCGGTGCCGGTGATGTCGGTCAACAGGCTTCTGCTCTCGGTCAGTTCGAGGTCGAGATCGGCGTCGTCCAGAGCGGTCAGGTCGCGGTGCAGCAGGCCGTGCGAGCCGATCTCCATGCCGGCGGTGTGCGCGGCGCGGATGCCGTCGGCGGTCAGCAGCGGCTTGCGCGGGCCGTCCGGGTCCCAGGCGTTGGTGCCGCCGAGCCGGCCGGGCAGCACGAACACGGTGGCGGTGTGGCCGTGCGCGCGCAGCAGCGGCACCGCGTCGGTGAGGAAGTCGGCGTAGCCGTCGTCGAAGGTCAGCCCGACCAGCCGGCCGGCCCGGCCGCGGGCGCGGGCGGCGAGCAACTGCCGCATGCCGACGCCGGTCAGGCCGCGCCGCCGCAGCCAGAGCAGCTGTCCGGCGAGCCGCTCCGGGGTCACCGTGACCAGGTAGGGGTCGCCGGCCCGGCGGTCGCCCACCGAGTGGTACATCAGCGTCCAGGGCGCCCGGCGGCCGGCGTGGACGCCCGCGGGGGCAAGGAGGTCAGCGGTCATGGGCGGCCCTTCCGTGTGACGGTGGCGAGCAGGTACGGGACTTCGGGCACCCGGGCGGCGAGCGCGGCGCCGGCGAACACCACCGGCACCGCCACCGCGCAGGCGGCCGCGGCCACCGCCGGGTCCGGCAGCCGGTGCGCCAGCGCCCAGCCGGCGGCCGTGGCGCACAGCGCGGCCAGCGCGATCCGCCCGATCCGGGGCGCCACGGCGGCGACCCGGACGGCGACGGTGTGCGCGCCCAGGCCCCGCAGCAGCAGGGCGGCGGTCACGGTGATGCCCAGCGCGTTGCCGGCCGCGATGCCGTACGCGCCCCACGGCCCGACCGCGGCGGCGTCCGCGGCCGCGGTGACCGCCAGCCCCAGCCCCATCGCGGCGGCCGGGTACCAGGTCGGGCCCGCCGCCGAGAAGTACGGCCGGACCAGTGCCCCGACCAGGCTCTGACCGAGCAGGCCGAGCGCGTAGACCCGCATCACCGTGGCGGTGTCCGCGGTGTCGACGGCGGTGAACTCACCTCGCTGGAAGAGGACTTCGATGATCTGCGGGGCACAGGCGATGACGTAGGAGGTGCCGAGCAGCACCACCAGGCAGGCGAGCGCGAGGTCGCGCTCGACCCGGCGCCTGGCCTGCTCGCGGTCGCCGTCGGCCAGCGCGCGCGACAGCACCGGGAAGGTGACCGTCACGATCATCACCGACAGTGACATCGGCAACTGGGCGACCTTTTCCGCGTAGTTGAGGTGCGAGATGGCGCCCGCGGGCAGCGGGGCGGCGAAGAACCGCTCGACCAGCACCTGCGCCTGGCGGCTGAGCGTGAAGACGATGACCGGCGCGAGCAGCGCCAGGCCGAGCGGGTTGTCCGGGCGCGGCCCGGCCGGTCTGGTCGGCGTGGACCGCAACACCCTTAGGAAGGACGGCAGTTGCGCCGCGATCATCAGCGCGCCGCCGACCGCGACCCCGGCGGCGGCCGCCCGTACCCCGAACCTGCCGTGCAGCGCGAAGAGCACGGCGACGATGCCGGTGTTGTACGCCACGTAGATCGCGGCGGGCGCGGCGAAGCGGCGGTGCGCGCGCAGCGCGGCGCTGAGGTAGCCGGCGACGCCGAAGGTGAGGACGGTCAGCGCGGTCAGCCGGGTGCAGGCCACCGCCGTGGCCGGGTCGGCGATGCCGGGGGCGAGCACGTGTACGACCCAGGGGGCGCCTGCCGCGAGCGCCGCGGTCAGCAGCGCCAGGGCGGCGAGCAGGCGCGGCAGGCTGCCGCGGATCAGGGCGTGCGGGCCCTCGCCCCGGGCGAGGGCGGCGCTGAACGCGGGCACCATCAGCAGGGCCATGGCGTCCTCGATCAGGACGGTCGCCGCGATCTCGGGGATGGTCCACGCGACGAGGAACGCGTCGCTCTCCGCGCCCGCGCCGAAGAGGTGGGCGATGCCCTGGTCGCGGACGAGGCCGAGGACGGAGCCCGCGATGCTCAGCCCAGCGGTGGCCGCGGCAGCGTGGGCCATCCGGGAGGAGGGCTCCCGGGCCGGGCCCGGGTCGCGCGGCCGGGGCGGCGGTACGTCGATCGGCTCGGGCGGGGGCGCCCACACGTCGGGGGGCTCGGTGCCGGGGTACGCCAACACGGCCGGCGGGCACGCGGCTTCGGGTGCGTCGGCAGGGTGGGTCCAGACGTCCTGAGGGGTGCCCCGGGCGCCTTTGACGAACCCTGCTTCCCTGTCGTTCATCGGGCGGGCTCGTCCGTGGAGTTGAGCGACCACCAGGCGGTGAGGCCGAGCAGGACGGCGGTGAGGGGGGTGGAGGGGCCGCCGATGTCGGCGTAGAGGAAGTCGACGGCCTGCCAGAGGAGGAGGCCGACGGCGGCGAGGCCGGGGGCGATGGCGGTGCGGGCGTGGAAGGCGCCGCGGGTACGGAAGGCGCGCCGGGCGCGGTGCAGGCGGGCGGCGCCGCCGGCCAGGAGGGCCGCCCAGGAGCCGGTGAGCAGGCCGCAGCCGATTAGGCCCTGCTCGGAGAGGGCGAGCAGGTACATGTTGTGCGGCGAGAGCAGGGGCTCGCGGGTGAAGGTCTGCCCGGCGCCGGCGGTGTCGCTGCCGGAGTCGAGGGCGAGCGAGGCGTGGGAGTCGCGCTCGTCGGGGAAGCGCTTGAGGCCGACACCGGTGGCGGGGTGCTCGCGCCACATGGACAGCGCCGCCGACCAGAGGGTGTAGCGGTCGGTGACGGACTGGTCGGGCGCGTCGGTGACCTGCGTGATGCTGGCGAGCCGCTGGGTGATCAGCTGCGATCCGACGCCGACCCCGCCGACCAGCAGCACCGCACAGGCGGCGAGCACCGCGAAGACGCGTACCGCCTGCCGCCATCCGGCGAGCAGGGTCATCGCGGCCAGCGCGAGCGCGGTGGCGATCCACGTGCCGCGGCTGAAGGAGACGGTGAGCGGCACCAGGAGCAGCGCCGCGCACGCCGCCGCCCCGGTGCGGACCGCGCGGCGGCCGGGCGCGAGGGCGTAGCCGACCGAGATGACCAGCCCGTACGCGACGACCGTGGCCATGCCCATGATGTCGGAGGGCCCGAACGTGCCGACCGCTCGGATGTCCTCGCCCTGGTACGAGGCGCCGGTCGCGGTGGCGTACTGCCACACGCCGATCCCGCCCTGGACCAGGGCGAGGGCGACCACCGCGCCCGCGACCACGGCGAAGTCGCGCCGGTCGCGCAGCAGGAGCACCAGCGCGGCCGGCACGAGCACGAACACCTGGGCGTAGCGCACGAATCCGGTCACGCCGGCACCGGGGTCGGGCGAGGCGATCGCGGCGACCGCGAAGCCGACGACGGGCGCGCCGAGGACGATCGCCGCGGCCGGGCTGAGCAGGCGCCGCCGGTCGCGCAACAGGCGTACGGCGCAGGCGAGTACGAGCACGGCGGAGGCGGCGTCGGCCGGTGTGACCTTGCCGGAGGTGCTGACGTTGCCCGGGGCGACGGGCGCGGCCAGCAGCGCGATGGTGGCGACGGCGGGCAGCAGGTGCGCGTACGACGCGAGATGACGCAGCGTCAGGTGGTGTCGTACGGCGCCGTCGTGGCGGCCGGCGGGGCCGGCGCCGCGGGTGCGGCCGGACGGCGCGAGGGTCAGGGTCATCAGCTACCGCCGAACCGGAAGAGCGAGGTCGCGGTGCGGACGAGGATCGCGACGTCCTGCCACAGCGACCAGCTCTCGATGTAGTGGTTGTCGAACCTGGCCCGGTCCGGGATGGAGGTGTCGCCGCGCAGACCGTTCACCTGGGCGAGGCCGGTGATCCCGGCGGGCATCCGGTGCCGGTCCTGGTAGCCGGGCAGCTCGGCGCTGAACTTCTGCACGTAGAAAGGGCGTTCGGGGCGCGGGCCGACCATGCTCATGTCGCCGCGCAACACGTTCCACAACTGCGGCAGTTCGTCGAGCGAGGTGCGGCGCAGCAGCCGGCCGACGGTGCTGGTGCGGCTGTCGTGCGCCACGCTCCACAAGGTCGCTGCCTCGTGGTCGTCGGCGGGGCGCAGGGTGCGGAACTTCAGTACGGTGAACGGCCGTCCGCCCAGCCCGATCCGCTCCTGCCGGAACAGCACGCCGGGGCCGTCCGCGAGGCGCACGGCCAGCGCGCAGCCGGCCAGGATCGGGGCCGCCGCGGTCAGCGCGAGTCCGGCGAGCACGATGTCCAGCGCCCGCTTGCCGTACGGCCGTTGCCGGGTCCTGTCGGTGAACGGGCGGTAGGCGTAGCCCCACAGGTGGGCCGGCTCGATCCGCCCGGCCCCGCCTGGTCCGCTGCCGGGTCGCGGTCCGTCCTGGTCGGCCTGCCAGATCCGGCAGCCCCGCGCGGCCAGCAGTGCGACGGCCTCCGCCGTGGCGGGCCCGGCAGGCCCGACCACGACCACGTGCCGTACCGCGTCGCGCACGGCGACCCGGGCGATGTCCGCGGCGGCGGTCACGGCGAGGCGCGGGATCGACGCGAGGGCGGGGCCGGTGTCGGCGGTGCTTGCGTCGGGTGCGCCGTGGGTGGGGACCGGGACGGTGTCCTGGACGGCGAGGGGGACGGACGGCGAGGCCGAGGGGTGCGGCGGGACGTCCACGCGTGCGCCGGCCGGGCCGAACGAGGCCGTCTCCAGGGTGGGTTCGGCGCCGAGGGCCGCGAAATCGGCGGCGGTGAGGCCGTGTTCGGCGGGACCGCCGTGGTCCGCCGGGGTGGCGACGGCCACCGGGGCGAGGCCGTACTCGGGGTGGGCGCGCAGTGTCGCGGCGAGTTGCTCGGCCGCGTTCGGGGCGCCGACGACGAGGGTCGGGGCGGGTGCGCGGCGGGCGCGGGTGCGGTGCAGGCGATGGACGAGGGCACGCAGGGCGACGGCCACGCAGCCGGTCAGCGCGGTGGCGTCGAGGAGTTCGGGCCAGCTCAGCGCGCCGCGCGGCTCGGTCGCGGCGGTCGCGGCGGCGGCCAGGCCCCAGCCGAGCACCGTGCCCAGTGCGATGGCGGGCACCTCGTCCAGCGCGGTGGGTGTGAGCCCCGGCCGGTAGAGGCCGGCTCTTCGGTGGGCGGCCAGCAGCACGCACAGCAGCACCGCGGGCAGCACGGGCGCGCCGAAGGGCCCGACCGCGCAGAGCCCGACCAGGCCGGCGAGGCAGTCCGCCGCGGCGAGCACGACGCCCGGCGACAGCAGCCGTTCGGCGCTCGACGGCCTTTCCTGCGAGGCGGGTTCGGCCGGGCGTCCGGGGGTGGCGGGGTGCCGGCCCGGGGCCGCGTCGGGCTCGGGCCACGTGCCGGCGGCGGGCCGGATCTGCGGCTGGGGGACGACCACCCGCAGGTCGGCGTCGGAAGCACGGTCGGCCGCCGCGGTCTGCCACCTGCCCGGGTCCATCGCCGTCTGCGACGCCTGCGCTGTCTGACCCGTCTGTCCCGGCTGGGCTGCCTGAGCTGCCTTGGCGGTCCGGCCGGGGCGGGCCGCCCGGGTCGCCGTGCGGCCGTTCCCGGACCCGGCCTGCCCGGGTCCGGCCGGTGCGGCGGAAGGAGCGAAGTCGCCGAAGGGGGCGCCGGGTCCGGCCGTGGCACCGTAGCCCGCGCCGTATCCCGCGTCGCCGTATGCCGTATCGCCGTACGCGGCGTCGCCGTAAGCCGCGTCACCGTACGGCGGCAGGCCGGTCTCGGGCCAGGGCGGCGGGGCGGCGGCCTCGGGGAGGGCGGAGTGGTCCGGGGTCGAGGGGCGGTTCACGCGGTTCACCGGGCGGGCACCTCGACCTCGCGGTCCGGGTGGGTGGCCGGGGAGTTCGCGCCGGGCCGCGCCGGGTGCGGTGCGAGGGCCGTGTAGAGCGCGCCGACGGCCGCCGCGGACACGCGTACGTCGTGGTGCGCGCGGACGTGGGCGAGGGCGCGCAGGCCGGCGGCGGCACGGGTCGCCGGGTCGGTGAGCAGCCGCAGCAACGCGGCCGCGAGCGGCGCCGGTTCGCCCGGCGGCACGACGCACAGCTCGGTGTCGGCGGCCGGCACGCTCTCCCGGGCGCCGTCGACGTCGGTGGCCACCACCGGCCGCGCGCACGCCATCGCCTCCAGCGGGGCCAGCGCCATCCCCTCCCACCGGGAGGGCTGCACCACGACGTCGGCGGCCTGGTACCAGGGCAGCGGGTCGGCCGCGTTCCCGGCGAACAGCACACCCGGGGGCGCGTCGCCCACCAGCCGCTGCCGGTCCGGGCCGTCGCCGACCAGCACCAGCCGGGCGGCGGGCAGCCGCGCGGTCACCTCGGGCCAGGCCCGCAGCAGGACGTCCTGTCCCTTCTGCGGGCACAACCGCCCGACGCAGACCACCACGGGCGCGTCGGCGCCGAGGTCCGCGAGCGAGGGCAGCGCCTCCCGCGCGGAGGCCGGCCGCAGCGGCGGCCGGAAGTGCTCGGTGTCGATGCCGTTGGGCACGACCGCCCACGCGGCGCGCACCCCGTGCCGGGCCCCCGAGTCGCGCTCGGCGCCGCTGACGCACAGCACGCGGTGCGTCCAGCGGGTGGCGGCGCGTTCCCAGCGCAGCACCGCCCAGGCGGTCGGGCCGGACACCGCGTCGTAGGACCAGGCGTGCGGCTGGAAGACGGTGGGGACGCGGCCCCGGGCCGCCAGCCGGCCGGCCAGCCCCGCCTTGGAGCTGTGCAGGTGCAGCAGGTCGGGGCCGACCGCGCGGATCACCCGGGCGAGGGACCGTACCTCGGCGGGCAGCGAGCGGCCGGGCGCACGGCGGGCGGGCCAGGCCACCACCTCGGCGCCACCGTCGGCGGCGGCCGGACCGAGGTCGCCGCCGGGCGGGCAGGCCACCACGACCCGTGCGCCCCGCGCCGCCTGCGCGCGCACCAGGTCGGCGACGACACGGGCCACCCCGCCGTCCACCGGCTGCGCGACGTGCAGCACCGTCAGCCCGTCGAGCCGGGCTTCCCCGGCCGCTGCGGTCCCCGTCGTCAACGGGGCCTGGTCGTCATGGTCTTGCGGCATCGCGCGCCGTTCCCTCTCTCCGGGACCCGGGGAAGTCCGAAGTCCGGTCGGTACCACGGCCCGGCGATCGGCTCCGGCTGATCGCCCGGAGCGCTGGACCAACCTTGATCAACGGGCCGCGTGCACTCAACGAATGCGGTGCCTGTCAGGTAATCGCTCTGAATTCTCACAGCACGGTCGCAGACGACCCCGGGTAACGCGCGCAGGACGCGCGGCGCCGCCGGCAGTCGCTCTGAGCTGGCCGTTTCTTATGACCATCGGATTTCACCCACGCGACGAGGTGTCAGCGTCGGAGATCGGCAATCACCCTTGTGAGGGAATGCGTCCCGCATGGTGACCGGGGCTATCCGTTCGGGTGAAGGTTCATTACCAACCGGCTGTCGCGCTGTTGATCAGACTGGCCCTGGTACCGGGGCCACCCTCTCTTCCCAGAAGGACCTATCGTGATCAAGAAGATCCTCGCCACGGCCGCCGTCGCGGCCTCGCTCGCGGGTGTCTCCGCGACGGTCGCCCCCGGCGCGATGGCCATCGGCGACGACCACGGCACCACCACCGCCAACGGCAACGGCTCCGAGCAGAACTACGGCAACACCTACACCAGCGGTGTGATGAGCCCGTCGTTCGCGCTGATCCAGGGTTCGCTCAACAAGCCCTGCATCGCCCTGCCGGCCAAGGCGAACCTCGGCTCGCTCATCGGTGTCGTGCCGGTCAGCGTCCAGGACCTCAACGTGCTGACGTCGCCGCAGAACCAGCAGTGCACCGAGAACTCCACCCAGTCGCAGGGTGACGAGCCGCTCTCGCACATCCTGGACGGCCTGCCGATCCTGTCCGGCAACGGCGCGGCCAACCACTGATCCACTGATCGGCGCGCTTTCGCCGCCGACCGGATCGCGACCCGCTTACGACCGGTTCCCGACCGGCTCGCTCCGGCCTCGTTCGGTCGTGTACGGCCCCGGCCCCCGATGTCTCCGTCGGGCGGACCGGGGCCGTCGCCGTGCGGAAAAGGGAACGGCCCGGGCGGAATCGGGGCGGCGCGGGATTCCGGGATTTCGGCGAGTTACACCGCCCATTCGGGTGGATAGTGTGCCCCGGTGGCGATCGGGGAGTTTCCTCGACACCAGGACGCTCGTTGGTCCGGTCGGCAGCGGTGTGCTCGGGCGTGGAATTGCCCGGCGGGCCGTCACGAAAGCCGTGGCGGTGCACGACGCCGTTTCCGGAAAAGGAGTCCACCGTGAAGTACTCGAAGGTCGCAGCGGTCGCCGCCGGCACCCTGATGGCAGCCGGTGCCGCTGTCCCCGCGTTCGCCAGCGCCGGCGCCGGCGGCGTCGCCGCCGGCTCGCCGGGCGTGCTGTCGGGCAACGTCGTCCAGGTCCCGGTGCACGTGCCGGTCAACCTGTGCGGCAACACCGTCAACGTGATCGCGCTGCTGAACCCCTCGTTCGGCAACACGTGCGTCAACGCCGACAGCCACTGACGTCTGCCTGACGGGTCGTGACAGCGCCCTGATCAGGTACCGCCCCGGAGTGCGGCACGGATGATCGCTCCGGGGCGTCTGTCGGGGCCGCGGAAGAGCCGCGCGCCTCTGGAGTAGCAATGCGGAAAGAAGAGTCGATGCGACAGATCCTGAGCCGGAGCCTGCTCACCGTTGCTGCCGCGGGCAGTGTCCTGGCCGTGGCGGGAGGTGCTGCCCACGCCGATGCGGGCGGCGACAGCACCGCGGCCGGTTCGCCCGGCATCCTGTCGGGCAACTCGGTGGACGTCCCGGTGCACGCGCCCATCAACGCGTGCGGCAACACCGTGGACGCGGCCGGGCTGCTGAACCCGGCGTTCGGCAACTCCTGCCGCAACGACGAGTCCCCTGCGCCCACCACCCCCGCGCCCCAGGCGCCGCCGCGCACCGAGAAGGTCCCCCCCGTGTCCCCGGCCAAGCCTGTCGTGGTGCACCAGCGGCTGGCGGAGACCGGGCTGGACAACCGCGAACTCGGCATCGCGGGAGCGGCCGGAGCCGCTTTGCTCATGGGCGGAGCGCTGCTGTACCGACGCTCCCACGCGGCCTCGAATGCGGCGCGCGCCACGGCCCGAACGCGCTGAAACCGTTCCGGCGGCGTATCGAGGAATGCGCCCCGGAAAGGCGATTGACAGCAGGACCGCGCCGTTGTTCTGCACGTAAGGGTGATTGTCGGCCGATGCGGTGTGATTTCCGTTGCCTGCGGATCGGCGTGGTCGTTGTACACGGCGCCGGACTTCGGCATCCGACGGTGTCCCGCGGCACTCGCCCTCCCCAGGGCCGGGCCGTCGGCTCTCGGCTTAGGAAAGGGTGACAAGTGAAGTACTCAAAGGTTGCGGCGGCAGTGGCCGGATCGGTGATGGCGGCCGGAATGGCCGCACCCGCCTTTGCCGAGGGCGCCGGCGGCGCCCCCGTCTCTGTGGGCAACATGTCGACGATGCCCACGAGCATCAACGGCGGTGTCGACCAGGCGCTGAACGAGCAGCCGCTGCAGAAGATCGCCGACGCGACGCCCGTCGGCTCCGCCCTGCAGACGGCGCAGAACGGCACCGACATCGCGGGTTCCGCGCTGTCCGGGCTGGCCAAGGCCACCGGGGGGCTGCCCGCCGGTTCGCTGCTCGGCGGGCTGCCGACGAACGGCCTGCCGCTCGGCTGACGCCGCTCACTTGCCGCCTTCCCGACTTTCCCGTCCTTTCCGCCCGCCCGGCTTATCCCCCGTCGGAGTGAAAGGCCGGAACCAAACCTCGTTGGGGCAGTTGACCAGATTGCTCCAGACCTTCCAGAACAGTGCACCAAGCACCTAAAAAAGGACGAAAATGATCAAGAAGATGCTTGCCGGTGCTGCTCTCGCCGCGTCGGTCGCCGCCGTCGGTGCCGCCGCCGCCCCGCAGGCCATGGCCATCGGCAACGATGCGGGCACCACCACGGTGAACGGCAACGGCGCCGAGCAGGCGTACGGCAACACCCAGACCGGCGGCACCCAGAGCCCGCAGATCGGCCTGGTCCAGGGCACCCTGAACAAGCCCTGCCTCGGCGTGCCGGTGAAGGCCAACGTCGGCTCGCTGATCGGTGTCATCCCGGTCACCGTCCAGGACGTCAACGTGCTGACGTCGCCGCAGAACCAGCAGTGCACCGAGAACTCCACCCAGGCGCAGGGCGACGAGCCGCTCTCGCACGTGCTCAGCAACATCCCGGTGCTCTCCGGCAACGGTGTGGCCAACCACTGAGCCACCCCCGGCCGTTTCCCGGCCATCGGCCGGTGACGCTCGCCCCGCGAGCCGAACCGGCCCGCTCCACCCCGCACGGGCCGCCGGCCTTCCCCCCTCGCCGGCGGCCCGTCGGCATGCCCCGCTGTCAGTGCCCGCCGCTACGGTGAGGCGATGCCCAGGACGACGTACTTCACCGCGACGAGCATCGACGGCAGGATCGTGGACGAGGCAGGATCGCTCGACTGGCTCTTCACGGCCGACCACGGCGGGGAGGGCGGGGCCCGTTTCCCCGTGTTCTTCGAGGCGGTCGGCGCCTTCGCCCTCGGCGCCACCACCTACGAGTGGATGCTGGAGCACGAGGAGATGCTGCGGCAGCCCGAGAAGTGGCGCAGCTGGTACGGCGACACGCCCTGCTGGGTGTTCACCCACCGGGAGCTGCCGCCCGTGCCCGGCATCGACATCACCTTCGTGCGCGGCGACGTCCGGCCGGTCCACGACGCGATGGCCGCGGCCGCCGGCGACCGTACGATCTGGCTGGTCGGCGGCGGCGAGCTGGCGGGGCAGTTCGCCGACGCGGGAGTACTGGACGAGCTGGTGCTCGGCGTCGCACCGGTCATCCTGACCGGCGGCGCCCCGCTGCTGCCGCGCCGGCTGGAGTCGGACCGGCTCACCCTGACCTCGGTCGAGCAGTTCGGCCAGTTCGCCTACCTCACCTACGGCCTCGGGCCGGAGCCGAGGGCGTAGCCGCAGGCAGGACCGCGCGGGGCACCGCGGGCGGAGGCTCAGCTGCTCCTGGCGGCGGACCGTGGGGCCGCGGGCCCGGCGCACCCGGCGGGCCGGGGTCGGCGGCTGGTCGGTAAGGTCCTGCTGACCTGCCGCTTCCCCGACCCGAGGTGTCCGCGTGAGCTCCGACCCCACCCCGGTGACCGTCGTCGGCATCGGCGCCGACGGCTGGGACGGGCTGCCCGAGGCGTCCCGTGCCGCGCTGCGCGCCGCGCACACGCTGATCGGCGGCCCGCGCCAACTCGACCTGCTGCCACCGGAGTGCGCCGGGCAGCGGGTGCCGTGGCCCTCGCCGCTGCGGCCCGCCGTGCCCGCGCTGCTCGCCGCGCACGACGGCCGCGCGATCGCCGTGCTGGCCAGCGGCGACCCGTTCTTCCACGGCATCGGCCGGGCCCTGGCCGAGGTGCTCGGCCCGGAAGCGCTGCGGGTGCTGCCGCACCCCTCGTCGGTCTCCTACGCCTGCGCCCGGCTCGGCTGGCCGGTCGAGGACACCGCCGTGGTCACGCTCGTCGGCCGCCCGGCGGCGGCCCTGGCCGCCGCGTTGCACCACGGCCGTCGGCTGATCGTGCTCAGCGCGGGCGCCGCCACCCCCGGCGAGGTCGCCGCGCTGCTGCGCGACCGCGGCTTCGGGCCCAGCCGGCTGCGGGTGCTGGAGCAACTGGGCGGTGCCCGCGAGCGCGTCGCGGCCGACGGCACCGCCGACGGCTGGCCGCACGCACCCGGCGACCCGCTCAACGTCGTCGCCGTCGAGTGCCGGCGCGCCCCGGACGCGCGGCGGCTCGGCGCGGTGCCCGGGCTGCCGGACGAGAGCTACGACCACGACGGGCAGCTCACCAAGCGCCATGTCCGCGCCGTCACGCTGGCCGCGCTCGCCCCCGCGCCCGGCGAACTGCTCTGGGACGTCGGCGGCGGCTCCGGCTCGATCGCGATCGAGTGGATGCGTACGCACCCCTCCTGCCGCGCGGTCGGTGTCGAGCGCGATCCGGTACGGGCCGCCCGGATCACCGCCAACGCCGCACGGCTCGGGGTGCCCGCGCTGCGGGTCGTCACCGGCGCCGCACCCGCCGCACTGGCCGAACTCCCCTCTCCCGACGCGGTCTTCGTCGGCGGCGGCCTCACCGCGCCCGGCCTCCTCGACGCCTGCTGGGACGCGCTCCCCGCGGGGGGCCGGCTCGTGGCCAACACCGTCACCCTGGAGTCCGAGGCGCTGCTCGCCGCCCACTACCGCCGCCGCGGCGGCGACCTCGTACGGCTCTCGGTCGCCCACGCCGCACCCGTCGGCGCCTTCACCGGCTGGCGTCAGGCGATGCCGGTCACCCAGTGGTCGGTGGTCAAGCCGGCCGATCCAGCAGAAGCGGAAGACGAATGACCGTCTACTTCATCGGCGCCGGGCCCGGCGCCGCCGACCTCATCACGGTGCGCGGTGCGCGGCTGCTCGCCTCGTGCGAGGTCTGCCTGTACGCCGGGAGCCTGGTGCCGCGCGAGTTGCTCGCCGACTGCCCGGCCGGGGCCGAACTCGTCGACACCGCGCGGATGGATCTCGACGGGATCACCGAGGCGCTGGTGCGGGCGCACCGCGACGGCCACGACGTGGCGCGGCTGCACTCCGGGGACCCGTCGGTGTTCAGCGCGGTGGCCGAGCAGATGCGCCGGCTCGACGCGGCCGGGGTGCCGTACGAAGTGGTGCCCGGGGTGCCCGCGTTCGCCGCGGCCGCTGCCGCGCTCAAGCGGGAGTTGACGGTGCCGGCGGTCGGGCAGACGGTGATCCTCACGAGGGTGGCGCAGCGGGCCACGCCCATGCCGCCCGGTGAGGACCTGCCGACCCTCGCCCGCAGCGGCGCCCTGCTCGTCCTGCACCTCGCCGCCGGCTACGTCGACCGTGTCGTCGCCGAGTTGACGCCGCACTACGGTGCTCAGTGCCCGGCCGCAGTCGTGGCATTCGCCAGCCGCCCCGACGAGGTGGTGCTGCGCGGCACCCTCGGCAGCATCGCGGAACAGGTCCACGACGCGGAAATCCGCCGGACCGCCGTCATCATCGTAGGCCGCACTTTGGCAGCCGAGTCCTTCCTCGACAGCCACCTCTACTCCACGGCTCGCGTGCGCGACTGAGCAGCGGGCGAGGTCGGCCGACCGCGCGGCCGGCGAGGTCAGCCGCCCCCGCTGGCCGAAGCGGATTGCCGCGGCGGCCAGTTCGACGCGTCGGGCGCTGGGGGAATTGTTCGACGGTGATCGGCGGCGATCCCGAGTTGCCCCACCTCGTAAAAGACTCCCGATTGCCGACCGTCCGGGAAATGGCCGAGTACGGGACGGGAAAAAGTCCGGATCGCATGGGCGGGTTCCGACACGCCCACCGTGGGTGAGATTGGGCTCTCCATGCTCCAAAGGGTGGATCATGGTGTTCGGTTCCCCATTCTTCGCGCGCGCTCGGAGACATTATGCGCTCTGACATCAGCACGTCACAGGACACATCTGTGCCGGTTCCCCGCCCTGACTCCGGGGCACCTGCCCAAGCGCAGTCGGAGGAAAGGACGTTGGTCTTCGAGGGATTTGCGTATCACTGCCGCATTGTTCGTCAGGACAACCCCCGGACGGAACCGCTGGTGCTGCTGGGCGGTTCGGCGCAGAACCGCTTCGCGTGGCTGCGGCACCAGAAGTGGCTGGCCGAATGCAGTACGATCATCACCGTGGACCTGCCCGGTTACGGCAGTGCGGATTTCCTCCCCGCCAGCTACGGGATGGACTTCCTTGCCGACTGTGTGCACCACATGACGCAGGAACTGGGCATTCACCGGGCGAATGTCATCGGCAGCTGTTTCGGCGGGGCCATCGCTCTGCGATACGCGCAGCACTACTCCGACCGCTTGGTGAAGTTGGGCTTGGTCGGGATGACCACCGCCATCCCGGCGCACTACTCCTCCGCTGTCCCGCGGTGGGCGCGCATGCTCGAACTCGGCGACCGGGCGCAGATCGCCTCCGAACTGGTGGAGCAGTTCATGTCTCCTCCCGGAACCGGTGTGGTCTACAAGCACCAGGCGGTCTCGCGGTTGCTCTACGGGCAGTTCATGGCGCAGTCCGAGGATGACATCAACAAGTCGGTGGAGCACAACGCGCGGCTGATGACCCACGACTGGTACCGGGACGAGCCGGTTCCCGCCGTGCCGATCCTGGTGTGCACCGGTGAGTACGACACGCTCTGCACACCGGCGATGGGCCGTGCAGTCGCCGCGGCCCTTCCGCGGGCCGCTTTCACCACCATCAAATACGCCGACCATCTGGCGCCGGTCGAGCGGATCTCGGAGTTCTCCGACCTGATCACCAGGTTCTGCACCGACCAGCAACTCACCGGTCTTTCGTACACCAACCCGATCGAGTGGCTGGGCAGGACCACGTGACCGTGTTCCGGCCCGCGGTCTGAGGCGCACGCGAAGCGGAGCGCGCGCCGAGGCCGCCGGGGTGCACGACAGATGGCCGGGCCCGGGGACGATCCGGGTCCGGCCATCTGTCGACGGGGACGCAGTGGACGGGGTTCGGCCCGCCGCGCCTCATCCGTGGGGGCGGCGAGTGCCCGCCACGGCACTAGCGTGAGATGTCAGGTGCTTTGAATCCCTCGGGTGCCGGCGCGTGGTTGGAGCAGTCGACGACCGCCCCGATCTGCGTCGTCCCCGGCTGCCCCACCGCGACTTGCGGTGTCTGGGGCTCCTGACGCGACACGTTGGTGCAGTCCTGCTGCTGCTGCAGGTGGTAGGTGCCGTCTTTGCTGGTGTACGTGTTCTCGGATTTGGTGACGCAGGTGTCGTTCCCCTGAGCGTCACGCGTGCAGTTGGTGGACGGCCCCGCGGCAACGGCATGGCCGATACCCACGCAAGCCAACGAGAGGCCACCCACGAGCACGGAGAGGGCCGCGCTCTTCGTGTGTTTGAACATGTGCCGTGTTCCTTCGTGGTCGGTGTCACACTCGGACCAGCACCGGTGTCCGGTCTCAACTGATCTCCGTGAGGATGGGCCCCGGCGCCCGAGAGGCCGGGGTTCGGCCGTGGATTCCGGGACCCATCTGGTACCTACTGGGCTGGTCTGGCTCAGAAGGCGCTGTTGCTGCAGCCCATGCTCGAGCCGAGCTGGGAGCTCTGGGCGCCCGGGTTGCCTTCGCCGCCCAGGGCGTTGCCCAGGGCGCCGTTGAGGATGCCGACCTCGCCGAGGACGTCGAGGTTCAGGTCGTGCGACTTACACGAGGTGCTCTGCTGCACGTTGAACTTGTTTCCGCCGGGGTTGTCGGACGCGGCGGCGGTGCCGATGCCGACGAGGCCGAAGCTGCCGAGCATGGCGGCCACGGCGACCGCCTTGTAGATCTTGTGCATGTCATGCTCCATGTTTTGGGTCAGGCACGGTTGACGATGCGCGGTGCGATGGCGCTGTCATGGGCCCCATGCGCACCGGTACTTCTGAAGGGGCGCATGAAAGCGGCGGGCCGTGATGGTGGGGCCCGCCGCGTCCATGGGTTCAGCTACTCCGACAGCGCTCAGAAAGCGCTGTTGTTGCAGCCCATGGTCGAGCCGAGGCTGGTGGCCTGGGCGCCCGGGTTGCCCTCGCCGTTCAGCGCGTTGCCCAGCAGGCCGTTGAGGACGCCGACCTCGCCGAGGACGTCGAGGTTCAGGTCGTGCGACTTGCACGAGGTGCTCTGCGACACCTGGTACTCGCTGCCACCGTGGTCGCCGGCAAAGGCGGCGCCGGCGCCGGCGAAGCCGATGGTGCCGAGCACGGCGGCCACGACGGCTGCCTTCTGGATCATGCGCATGTCTGTTCCTTCGTGTGGTTGATCGGATACTCTCCGTGACCGACTCACGGTGTGATGAAGATAAGCACTGGATGCCGTGAGCCGTGAGAGGCACGTGAGGTGGCCAACCGGTTCTTCGGGGGCCATTCGGTCGAAGCGGAGTGCCCAACACCGTTCGCAGTGAGGGGAGTTGGGCCTCAGTGGTCGCTTGAGTGACGCGCCGCCCGGAACAACCTGATCGGCTCAGCCCGCAGGGTGTTCAGACTCGAAGGGCCGTCGCCTGGAGAGCGCAACGGAGACGGTCCCGTGGGTCCGTTCCCTACTTGTTGAAGGCGTTGTTCACCTGGGTGCAGGTGTCGCCCTGGGTCTTGGAGTCGCCCAGGAGGGCGATCGGGATGTTCGCCTGGAGCACCGTCTGCGGGCTGCACTCCTGGTACGGACGGAAGAGGTTGTTCTGCTCCTGCGGCGCCTCCTGGGGGGCGGCCTGCGGGGCTCCGAGGGGCAGGGCCTGCGGGAGCGTGACGGTCGGCGACAGCTGGGGGGCGACCTGGGGGGAGACCTGCGTCCCTTGCGGGGCCGGCGCGCTCTGGGGAGCTTGCTGGCTCTGGGGGGCCTGCTGCACGCCCTGGGGAGCCTGCTGGCCCTGCGCCTGCTGCGGGGCCTGCTGCATGCCGCCTTGGGGGGCCTGCTGGGCCTGCGTCTCTTGCGGGGTTTGCTGACCCTGCGTCCCTTGGGGAGGCAGTTGGCCCTGCGTGTCGGCGAAACTGACGCCCGCGCCAATGGCGGAAAGGCTGCCGACTGCCATGGCGACGACTGCCAGTTGCTGGAGTTTGCGCATATCCCTGATCCTTCAATTGACGCACGGGGTCGATTACCTACCGTGACTGCGTGAAGGCTAGCAGTAGCCGCCGATTCGGTCGGCCAGCCCGATCAACCGGGCGGTCCTCGTTCACAACTGCGCGGCGCAGGTGAGAGAGCCGGGCGGCGAGTTCACGCCTGCGCCGAATCCGACGGCGCGCATCTGCGGGGCCGGTGCCGGGAGCGATGTGCCAGGTTCGGCGGCCCGGTGGCGCATCGGCGGCACTGGTTGACCCGATCGCGATTCCACCGCCGACGGCACGCCCGCTAACGGGGTCTTTCGCTTCTCTGCGCTTCACTCGTTCGTGTCATGCGGCGCGGGCGGATCGTCACCGGGTGTCCTTTGTCGGTGTCAGGGGTGCGAATTCCGGTACCGGGCCCGGGGGTTCGCTCGCCGAGGTGTTCGACAACTGAACTGCGTTCGCCCGCAACCCCGTTGACCTGCGGCGCGCCGTCCGGTAGCCGTGGCAGGGAGGGTCGGGAGCCGTGGCGGCAGGCCGGTTCTGGACGGTTCTGGACGGTCGTTCGGCTGAGTTCGATGTTGTCGTCACCAAGGTCGACCAGTTCCGTCGACAGGGTGGGCATGGGCGTTATGCGCTTTCCCGGACCGGGGTGGTGATCGACCGGCTCGACGGCAAATCGGAGGGCGCCTTCCTGCCCGGCTTTGGAAGCTCAGTAGGCGCTTCGCGGAGATTTCCGGAGATTCTCCGGCCGGCGGCCTGCCATCTTCACCAGCCGCCCGTTCGACTCGGCGACCGACCGGAACGAGCGGAATGGCGTGAGCAGTTACCGGAATTCCCGCCCGTGCGCGGTCGGCACCGGGAGCACCTGCCGGCGGGTGGGCCGTCGACCGTCAGGGCGGGGTGGGCCGGGAGGAATGTTTCACGTGGAACGTACGATGCGGGGTCGAGGGGCTGGTGGGAAGGGGTGCGGTGTGCGGCATGTGCTGGTTCTCGGGGGGACCGCTGAGGCGAGGGAACTCGCGGGGGTGCTGGTCGCGATGGGCACCGTGCGGGTGACGTCGTCGCTGGCCGGGCGGGTGGCGGCCCCCCGCCTACCGCAGGGAGCCGTGAGGATCGGCGGGTTCGGCGGGACCGAGGGGATGACGAGGTGGCTGCGCGACCATTCCGTGGACGCGCTGGTGGATGCCACGCACCCGTTCGCCGAGACGATCAGCGCGCACGCGGCGGAGGCCGCCGCACACACGGGGGTGCCGCTGCTGGCGCTGCGCCGACCCGGGTGGACACCCGGCCCCGGCGACCGCTGGCATCCGGCGGCCTCCCTCGCGCAGGCCGCCGAGATGCTGCCCGGCATCGCCTCCAGGGTGTTCCTGACCACCGGACGCACCGGGCTCGCCGCGTTCGCCGGGCTGGACGACCTGTGGTTCCTGGTGCGGTCGGTGGACCCGCCGGAAGGGGCGGTGCCGCGCCGGATGGAGGTGCTGCTGGACCGGGGGCCGTACACGGTGGAGGGGGAGCGGGCGGTGCTGCGGGAGCACCGGATCGGGGTGGTGGTGACGAAGGACAGCGGGGGTGCGGCCACGGCCGCGAAGCTGGTGGCCGCGCGGGAGGCGGGGTTGCCGGTGGTGGTGGTGCGCCGGCCGCGGGGGGTGGCGGGGGTGGAGGTCGCGGAGGACGTGGAGCGGGCGGCGCGGTGGGTGCGGGAGCGGATGGGCTGAGCGCACGGCGGCGGGAGGGGGGTGCGGGGGCGGAGGGGCTGAGGGCGCGGTGGCGGGAGGAGGGTGCGGGGGCGGATGGGCTGAGGGCACGGTGGCGGGAGGGGGGTGCGATCAGCTCCGGGGGTAGGTGCGCGGTGTCCAGACCACCTGCTCGCCGTCGCCGCGCACCACGGTCCTGGTCTGGGTGGAGCCGACGATGAGCAGGGTGCGCATGTCGACCTCCGCGGGTTCCAGATCGGCGAGGCGGACGATCCGGACCTGCTCGCCCGGGCCGCCGACGTCACGGGCGACCACCACGGGGGTGTCGGGAGAGCGGTGCTCCAGCAGGAGTTCGCGTGCCTTGGCCACCTGCCAGGTCCGGCTCTTCGACCCCGGGTTGTACAGCGCGAGCACCAGGTCGGCGGAAGCGGCCGCGCGCAGCCGCTCGGCGATGACCTCCCACGGCTTGAGCCGGTCGGACAGGGAGACCGCCGCGTAGTCGTGGCCGAGCGGGGCACCGACCCGCGCGGCGGCGGCGTTCGCCGCGGTCACGCCGGGCAGCACCCGTATCGGCACGTCCCGGTACGGCGGTTGCGACGCGGCCTCCACCACGGCGGTGGCCATCGCGAACACCCCCGGGTCGCCGCCGGACACCACGGCCACCCGCCGCCCCCTGCGGGCGAGTTCCAGCGCGAACTGGGCGCGCTCGGCCTCCACCCGGTTGTCGCTGCCGTGCCGCAGCTGTCCGGCCCTGACCGGCACCCGGTCCAGGTAGGTGGTGTAGCCGACCAGGTCGTCCGCCGCGGCCAGCGCGCCGCGCGTCTCGGGGGTCAGCCACAGCGGCCCGGCCGGCCCGGTGCCGACGACCACGACATGCCCGACGCCTTCGGCCGCCGCCTCCTCGGCCCGCTCCTGCCGGGGCGCCGCCGCGCCGCCCCGGCTCGGCAGCACCGCCATCGCGAAGTACGGCACCGACTCCGGGTCCACCTCGGCCAGTTCCGCGATCCGCTCGCCCGCCATCGTGGCCCGCTCGACGTAGCGCGCCTCCGCCAGCCGCCCCGACCGCTCCAGCGCCCGCCGCACCGCCGGGAACGTACGGCCCAGTTTCAGCACCACCGCGGTGTCCGCCGCCGCCAGCCGCGCGGCCAGCTCCTCCTCGGGCAGCGTGCCGGGCAGTACCGTCAGCGACTCCTCGCCCTCCACCAGCGGCGCCCCCAGCCGTGCGGCCGCGCCCGCCATCGACGTCACCCCGGGCACGACCTCCGTCGGGTACCGCCCGGCCAGCCGCTTGTGCATGTGCATGTACGACCCGAAGAAGAGCGGGTCGCCCTCCGCCAGCACCGCGACGCTGCGCCCCGCGTCCAGGTGCGCCGCCAGCCGCGCCGCCGCCTGCTCGTAGAACTCCTCCATCGCGCCCTGGTAGCCGCCGGGATGGTCGGTCGTCTCCGTCGTCACCGGGTAGACCAGTTGCTCCTCGATCTGCCCGTCGCGCAGGTGCGCCGCCGCTATCCCCCGGGCGATCGACCGGCCGTGCCGCGCGCTGTGGTACGCCACGACGTCGGCCGCCGCGATCACCTCCACGGCCCGCAGGGTCATCAACTTCGGGTCGCCGGGCCCGAGACCGACCCCGTACAGCCGCCCCACGCCGGAACCGGCACCGCTGCCGGCAGCGGTCGGGCCCTCGGGGGCGGTGGCGTCGTGCTCCGCGGAAAGGCGGCTGCTCATTCTTCCTCGCTCGCGATCGCGTTGAGTGCGGCTGCCGCGATGGCGCTGCCGCCGCGCCTGCCGTGGACGACCAGGTGGTCGAGGGCCGACGGGTGGGTGGTCAGGGCCTGCTTGGACTCGGCGGCACCGACGAAGCCGACCGGGACGCCGATGACGGCGGCCGGCCGCGGGGCGCCGTCGGCGACGAGTTCGAGCAGCCGGAACAGCGCGGTGGGCGCGTTGCCGATGGCGACGACGGCGCCGTCGAGCCGGTCCCGCCACAACTCCAGCGCCGCCGCGGTGCGGGTGGTGCCGAGTTCGGCGGCGAGCGCGGGCACCGACGGGTCGCCGAGCGTGCAGATCACCTCGTTGTCCGCGGGCAGCCGCTTGCGGGTCACCCCGCTGGCGACCATCGCCGCGTCGCACAGCACGGGCGCCCCCGCCCGCAGCGCCGCCCGGGCCCGGGCCACCACGCCGGGGCTGTACGCGAGGTCGGCCACCAGGTCGACCATCCCGCAGGCGTGGATCATCCGCACCGCGACCTGGCTGACGTCCGCGGGCAGCCCGCCGAGGTCCGCCTCGGCGCGGATCGTGGCGAAGGAGCGGCGGTAGATGGCCGCGCCGTCCTTCTCGTACTCGTACGCGTACGGGTTCGCGGAGCCCGGGGGGACCGGGGGCACAGGAGGCACGGTGGTCTCGCTCATTCGATCGGCGCGCCGCGGCGCGCGGCCGCCACGGTGGCGGCGAGGTCGGAGGGTCGGGGGTGGGCGCCGCGTGGCGGGGCGCCGGTACGGAAGAGGTCCACACGGTAGCCGCCGGAGGTGGCGACGACGTCGACGCGGTCGCCGGTGCGGGGGCGGCCGCAGCCGCGGGAGCAGCCGGACCAGTGGACGGGGAGGGGGCGGGCGGGGGTGGGGGCGTCCCCGGGTTCCCCGCTCCCGGGGGCGGGGCGGGCGGGCTCGCTGTCCCCGGGGGCCGGGTGGACGAAGGCCGCCGCGTCCGCGCGTACGTCGGCGAGCGACTTCGCGCATCCGGGCCGCCCGGCGCACGCGCTCACGCCGACCCACGGGGAGGCGGTGTCCGTCACCAGTCCGGCCGCCGCGAGGGCGGCCAGCTCCTCCTGGGCGCGGTCGGCGGGCACCCCGGGGACGACGGCGCCGCGCCACGGGGTGAGCCGCAGGTGCGCGGCCGGGGTGCGGGCGGCAAGCGCGGTCAGGGCACGCCACTGGGTGGGGGTGAGGCGGCCGAGGGGAGCGAGGACGGAGAGGGCGAGGGGGCCGCCGGGGGTGGCCGGGTGCGGGATCGGGCCGAGTGCGGGGGAGGCGGAGGGCGGGGTCGGCTCGGTGGCCGGAGGCGCGGGAAGGCGGTCGGCGAGGGCGGCGGTGAGGGCCGCGCCGCGGTCGGGCAGGTCGGCCACCCGCCACGCGGTGGGCTCGCCGCCGTCGGGCGCGGCCGACGTGACGAACGCCTCCGCGGCGAGCAGTGCGGCCCGGGGCGCGTCGGCGGCGGGAAGGCGGAGGGCCGGGTTGCGGCCGACCCGCAGCAGCGCGGTCCCGTCCGGTGCCGCGCGCAGCGTCACGTCGGGGGCCAGGGCCGCGACGTCGCCGCGCCCGTCGTCGAGGGCGAAGAGGAACCGCCCGGACAGCGCCGCGGCCGTCCCGCTGCCGCACAGCAGCCCGTCGAGCGCCCGCAGCCACTCCCCGACGTCCAGGTGCCCCCGCCCGTCGAGGCCCGACAGCGGCGAGGCCACGATGTTCCGTACCCGCTCGTGTGCCGCCGACGGCAGCAGCCCGGCCGCGCCGAGCAGTTGGGCCATGTCCGCCCCGCAGGCCGCGCCCAGGCCGCGCAGTTGGACGTTGCCGCGCGAAGTGAGATGGACATCACCGTCGCCGAACCGCCGCGCCGCCTCGCCCAACCGCTCCGCCTGCGCCGCGGTGAGCACTCCGCCGGGGATGCGGACACGGGCCAGCGCGCCGTCGTCCGCCGGGTGCAGCCGCAGCGTCCCCGGGCAGGCGTCCGCCCGGTTCCGCGGCTGTCCGGCACCCTCGCGCACCTGCGCGTTTCCGTCCGCCGGACATGCCTCGGCGGCCGGCCGGGGCGGCCGGCGGGGCTGGTCGGGGGCGGTGGACATGGCGGCGAGCATACCGACCGTGCCACAAATCGGATGAACTGCTGAACGGCTATGGCGCTTACTATGCTCCCCGTGCGGACCTTCCGGTTCGCCATCGCCGCAGACGGCGACAGGGGAGGAAGCCCGGTGCGAATCCGGCGCGGTCCCGCCACTGTGAACTTGACCACCGGGTGCCTCCGGCGGTCGAGCGAGCCAGGAACTCCCGCCGTCCGACACTGCCCGGGGCGCGGACACCCCGAGGAAGGGTTTGCCGTGACCGTTACGGGTCCTCCCGAGTTGCCCCGTTCTGCCGGTTCCAGGACCACCTCTCCGGCGAGCGAGGGGCCGCCCCTTGCCGACGCGTCTTCGTCCGCGGGTGCGCCTGGGCTGGTCGCTCCGCTCTCCCCCAGCGCTTCGCCTGGGAGGGACCCCCACACGCCCCTTGAGGGTGACCGTGCTTCCGCGGATGCGGCGGCACACCACCAGGGGCACCGCGAAAGCGTTCTGCTGCTGAGTACTTCCGACACCGATCTGCTGAGCGCGCGGGCGGCGGGCGGGCCGGTGCCGTATCGCTTCGCGAACCCGACCCGCCTCGCCCTGGACGACCTGCCGGGGCTGCTGGAGGGCGCCGGCCTGGTCGTCGTACGCCTGCTCGGCGGCCTGCGGGCGTGGCAGGAGGGGCTGGACGCGCTGCTGGCCACCGGCCTCCCCGTGGTCGTCCTGAGCGGTGAACAGGCCCCGGACGCCCAGCTGATGGCGGCCTCCACCGTGCCGGTCGGCCTCGCCGCCGAGGCGCACGCGTACCTCGCGCACGGCGGCCCCGCCAACCTGGAGCAGCTCGCCCGCTTCCTGTCCGACACGGTGCTGCTCACCGGCCACGGCTTCGACCCGCCCGCGCCCGCGCCCTCCTGGGGCCCGCTGGAGCGCACGGCCGCCGAGACGCCCGCCCAGGCCCCCGCCGTCGCCGTGCTCTACTACCGCGCCCACCACATGAGCGGGAACACCGCCTTCGTCGCGGCCCTGTGCGACGCGATCGAGGCGGGCGGCGGCCGCGCGCTGCCGTACTTCGTCGCCTCCCTGCGCACCCCCGAGCCCGAACTCGTCGCCGAACTGGCCGCCGCCGACGTGATCGTCACCACCGTGCTCGCGGCCGGCGGCACCCGTCCCGCCGAGGCGTCCGCGGGCGGCGACGACGACGCGTGGGACGCGGGCGCGCTCACCGGCCTGGACGTGCCGGTGCTCCAGGCACTCTGCCTGACCGGCTCGCGCGCCGCCTGGCTGGCGAGCGACGAGGGCGTCTCGCCGCTGGACGCGGCCACCCAGATCGCGGTGCCGGAGTTCGACGGGCGGCTGATCACCGTCCCGTTCTCGTTCAAGGAGGTCGACGCCGACGGCCTGCCCGCGTACGTCGCCGACCCCGAACGCGCCGCCCGGGTGGCCGGTATCGCCGTACGGCACGCCCGGCTGCGCCACATACCCGCCGCCGACAAGCGCATCGCCCTGGTGCTCTCCGCCTACCCGACCAAGCACTCCCGCATCGGCAACGCGGTCGGCCTCGACACCCCCGCCAGCGCGATGGTCCTGCTGCGCCGGCTGCGCGAGGAGGGCTACGACTTCGGCCCCGACCCGGTCCCGGGTCTGGACACCGGCCTGGACACCGGCCTGGACACCGGCCTGGACACCGGGCCGGCACCGGCGAACGCCCCCGACCGCACCCCCGGCGACCCGCACCCTGGCGACGACCTGGAACGTACGCCCGACCCCGCCCCCCACTCCGGCGACGCCCTCATCCGCGCGCTCATCGACGCCGGCGGCCACGACCAGGACTGGCTCACCGAGGAGCAGCTGGCCCGCAACCCGGTACGGGTCCCCGCCGCCGACTACCGCCGCTGGTACGCCACCTTGCCGCAGGAGCTGCGCGCCGCGGTGGAGCGGCACTGGGGCCCGCCGCCCGGCGAGCTCTTCGTGGACCGCAGCCGCAACCCCGAGGGCGACATCGTGCTCGCCGCGCTCCGGCACGGGAACCTGCTGATCCTCATCCAGCCGCCGCGCGGCTTCGGCGAGAACCCGATCGCGATCTACCACGACCCCGACCTGCCGCCCTCGCACCACTACCTGGCGGCGTACCACTGGATCGCCGCCCCGGCCGCGGACGGCGGGTTCGGCGCCGACGCGATGATCCACCTCGGCAAGCACGGCAACCTGGAGTGGCTGCCCGGCAAGAACGCCGGGCTCTCCGCCGCCTGCGGCCCGGACGCGGTGCTCGGCGACCTGCCGCTGATCTACCCGTTCCTGGTCAACGACCCGGGCGAGGGCACCCAGGCCAAGCGCCGCGCGCACGCCACCCTCATCGACCACCTCGTGCCGCCGATGGCCCGCGCCGACTCCTACGGCGACATCGCCCGCCTCGAACAACTGATGGACGAGCACGCCCAGATCGCCGCGATGGACCCGGCGAAGCTGCCCGCCATCCGCGCCCAGATCTGGACCCTGATCCAGGCCGCCCGCCTCGACCACGACCTCGGCCTGGCCGACCGCCCCGACGACGAGGGCTTCGACGACTTCCTGCTGCACGTCGACGGCTGGCTCTGCGAGATCAAGGACGCCCAGATCCGCGACGGCCTGCACGTCCTCGGCCAGGCCCCGGCCGGCACCGACCGGGTCAACCTGGTGCTGGCGATCCTGCGGGCCCGGCAGATCTGGGGCGGTACCGCGGCCCTGCCCGGGCTGCGCGAGGCCCTCGGCCTCGACGAGTCCGCCGCCACCCGCACCGCCGCCGACGCCGTCGAGGAGCGCGCCCGCGCCCTGGTCCAGGCGATGGAGGACGCCGGCTGGGACCCGGCCGCCGTGCCCGCGGCCACCGCCGGGTACGGCGAGCAGGCCGCCGCCGTCATGGAGTTCGCCGCCCGCGAGGTGGCGCCCCGGCTCGCCGCGACCACCGACGAACTCGACCGCACCGTGCACGCCCTGGCCGGCGGCTTCGTGCCCGCCGGGCCGTCCGGCTCGCCGCTGCGCGGCCTGGTCAACGTGCTGCCCACCGGCCGCAACTTCTACTCCGTGGACCCCAAGGCGGTGCCCTCCCGGCTCGCCTGGGAGACCGGACAGGCCCTCGCCGACTCCCTGCTGACCCGCTACCGCACCGACAACGGCGACTGGCCCGCCTCCGTCGGGCTGTCCCTGTGGGGCACCTCCGCGATGCGCACCGCGGGCGACGACATCGCCGAGGCGCTCGCCCTGCTCGGCATCCGCCCGGTGTGGGACGACGCCTCCCGCCGCGTCACCGGCCTGGAGCCCGTGCCGCTGGACGAACTCGGCCGCCCCCGGATCGACGTCACCCTGCGCATCTCGGGCTTCTTCCGGGACGCCTTCCCGCACACCGTCGCCCTGCTGGACGACGCGGTCCGGCTGGCCGCCTCCCTCGACGAGCCCGACGACCGCAACCACGTCCGCGCCCACACCCGCGCCGACCTCGCCGAACACGGCGACGAGCGGCGCGCCACCACCCGCATCTTCGGCTCCCGGCCGGGCACGTACGGCGCCGGGCTGCTCCAGCTCATCGACTCCCGCGACTGGCGCACCGACGCCGACCTCGCCGAGGTCTACACCGTGTGGGGCGGGTACGCCTACGGCCGGGGCCTGGACGGCCGGGCGGCCCGCGGCGAGATGGAGACCGCCTACCGCCGGATCGCCGTCGCCGCGAAGAACACCGACACCCGCGAGCACGACATCGCCGACTCCGACGACTACTTCCAGTACCACGGCGGCATGGTCGCCGCGGTCCGGGCGCTGCGCGGCACCGCCCCCGAGGCGTACATCGGCGACTCCACCCGCCCCGAGACCGTCCGCACCCGCACCCTGGTCGAGGAGACCTCCCGGGTCTTCCGCGCCCGCGTGGTCAACCCGCGCTGGATCGAGGCGATGCGCCGGCACGGCTACAAGGGCGCCTTCGAACTCGCCGCCACCGTCGACTACCTGTTCGGCTACGACGCGACCACCGGCGTCGTCGCCGACTGGATGTACGACAAGATCACCGAGGCGTACGTCCTCGACCCCGCCAACCGCGCCTTCCTCCAGGACGCCAACCCCTGGGCCCTGCACGGCATCGCCGAACGCCTGCTGGAGGCCGAGTCCCGCGGCATGTGGGCCGAGCCCGACCCCGCGGTGCTCGCCGAACTGCGCCAGGTCTACCTGGACACCGAGGGCGACCTCGAAGGCGGCGACGCGGAGGACAGCGCGGGGTAGGCCCCAGGGAGCGCGGTCGTAGGATCGCCGCAGCCAGGAGACCCCAGGAGACCCACCCAGGAGGAGCCGCCGTGCCGATGCGTGTCGCCGTACTGGACGACTACCAGCAGGTCGCCGAGTCGCTGGCCGACTGGTCCGGGCGGCTGCCCGGGGCCGAGACGGTCTTCTTCCCCGGGCACCTCGCCGACCGTGACGAACTGGTCGCCGCCCTGGAGCCGTTCGACGTGGTGGTGGCGATGCGCGAGCGCACCGCCTTCCCGCGCGAGGTGCTGCGGCGGCTGCCCCGGCTGCGGCTGCTGGTCACCACCGGCATGCGCAACGCGGCCGTCGACGTGGCCGCTGCCGCCGAGTTCGGCGTGCTGGTCAGCGGCACCCGCACCCATCCGACCGGCACCGCCGAGCTGACCTGGGCGATGATCCTCGGCCTGGTCCGCCAGGTCGCCGCCGACGACGCCGCGATCCGGGCCGGCGGCTGGCAGCAGCGGATCGCGCCGGACCTGGCGGGCGACGTGCTGGGCGTCGTCGGCCTCGGCCGGCTGGGCGCCCAAGTGGCCGCGGTGGGAGCCGCCTTCGGGATGGACGTGGTCGCCTGGAGCCCGAACCTCACCGCGGAGCGCGCGGCCGAGAGCGGCGCCCGGCTGGTCGCGAAGGACGAGCTGTTCGCCACCGCGAAGGTCGTCACCGTGCACATGGTGCTCGCCGACGGCACCCGCGGCCTCGTCGGCGACGCCGAACTCGGCGCCATGCGCCCGGACGCCTACCTCGTCAACACCTCGCGGTTCGGGCTGATCGACGAGGACGCGCTGCGCCGGGCCCTCGCCACGGACCGCCCGGCCGGCGTCGGCCTGGACGTCTACGACACCGAGCCGCTGCCCGACGGCCACTGGCTGCGTGCGGCGCCCCGCACCCTGCTCTCCCCGCACATGGGCTACGTGACCGACACGACGTACCGGATCTTCTACACCGACGCCGTCGAGGACATCGAGGCGTGGCGGGCGGGCGCGCCCGTACGGACCCTCTGATCAGGAAGGGCTCTCGGACCTTCGGATCTTCGGACCTTCGGATCTTCAAGCCGTACGGGCGCGCCGCCGTCGTACCCGGTCTTCCACCGGGTCCTACCGGGTGGTGCTCACAGGCCGCCGGTGAACAGCAGCCGGTTCGGGGAGTCGTGCTCGACCGTCAGCACGCCTTGGGTGCTGCTGTCGACCAGCGCGGCCTTGACCTGCTCGGCGGTCGCCGACGGGTGCTCGGTCTTGTAGAGCAGCGCGGCGCCGGCCACGTGCGGGCTGGCCATCGACGTGCCGCTCTTGGCGACGCTGCCGCCGCCGAGCTTCGCCGAGATGATGTCCTGGCCGGGCGCGAAGAGCGCCACGCAGGTGCCGTAGTTGCTGAAGCCGGTCTCGTCGTCGCCGCGGTCGGTGGCGCCCACCGCCAGTGCCTGGCCGGCGCTCGCCGGGGAGGCCCCGCAGGTGTCTTTGGTGTCGTTGCCGGCCGCGACCACCGGCAGCACCCCGCTGTCGGCCAGCGCGTCCACGGCCGAGTTGACCGCCGGGGAGTAGTCGCCGCCGAGCGAGGCGTTGAGCACCGCGGGCTGCTGGGCGTTCTTCGCCACCCAGTCGAACCCGGCGATCACCTCGGCGTCACTGCCGTTGCCCTTGCAGTCCAGCACGCGCACGCTCACCAGTGTCGCCTTGGGCGCGACGCCGAACGTGGCGCCGCCGACGGTGCCCGCGACATGCGTGCCGTGGCCGTGGCAGTCCTGGCCGTCCTGGCCGTCGCCGACCGCGTCGAACCCGGGCACCGCCCGGCCGCCGAACTCGCTGTGCCCGAAGTCGATCCCGGTGTCCATGATGTACGCGGTGCCGCCGGCGCCGGTCCCGACGGTGCTGAACTCGTCGTCCAGCGGCAGGTTGTGCTGGTCGATCCGGTCCAGGCCCCAACTGGTGGCCGTGGCCCGGCTGTGCGGCCCGCTGATCGTGAGGTCGGAGCCGGTGATCCGGCCGTTCTGCTCGACTGCCGTGACACCCGGGGTGTCGCGCACGGTGTCGAGCTGGGAGGCGGTCAGCGCGGCGGCGAAGCCGTGCAGCACCTTGTCGTAGCTGAACAGCGGCCTGATGCCCAGGGTGCGGACCTCGCCGGTGAGGTTCACGCCCTGGTCGAGGGTCACGATGTACTGGCCGGGCACCGCGTCGCCGGTGGCGGCGATCAGCGGGGCGGGGGTGGGCCTGGCCGGCCCCGGCAGCGGCGCCGCCGACGCGGCGGACGCGGCGGACGGCAGGACGGCCAGGGGTGCGAGGAGGAGGGCGGCGGACAGGCCGCGCGCGAACAGGCGCATTCGGTCTCCGTGGAGTGGGGGGATTCGGTGGGGGAACCGCAGGGGCCACGAGGGCCACGGCGGCTACCGGGATACGGAGCTTCGGAGCTGCTGGATTGCTGAGCGACTGAGTTGCTGAGTTGCCGAGCTGCTGGGCTTCTGGAGCGGCGCGAACGTCCACACGCGGAACGAGAGCGCGTCCGGCGGGCGCCACCACCACCCACCACCATCCGCCGCGACCGAGGCCGCCTCCCACCCCGACACACCTGCCGCGCTTCCGCGTCAGCCGATCGGGCGCCACGACCGCCCGTCAGGGCATGCCCGCGGCCGACAGCAGCTCGCGGGCGCCGGCCGTGTCGATCGACTCGGCCAGTTCGCGCAGCGCGCTGCGGTCGGGGAGCAGCCCGGCGGCGTGGGCGCGCCGGGCGCCGCGGTCGAGCTCGTGCCACAGGAACGGGTTGGCGAGCAGCACCCGCACCTCCACCGACACCCGCCCGCCGAACGCGTCGCGCAGCACCACCCGGCGGTCTATCTCCCCCAGGAACCGCGCCGACACCAGGTAGTCCGTGTGCACGCGCCGCCTGCGCACCAGCCCGCGCACCTCCAGCCAGCCGTCGCCCGCCGTGGTGCGCGCCGGCAGCAGGATCGCGAACAGCGCCGTCGAGAGCGCCCCGCACGCCGCGAGCCGCAGCATGTCCAGCGTGCCGTCCCACCCGTCCATCACCAGCGCCACGGCCAGCACCGTCGCGGCCGCGCCGTACGCGCTCCACCGCCGCCCGGCCCAGGCGCGATCGGCCGCGACCGCGGGGCCGTCCGCTCCGCCGATCCGCGCCCGGGGTACCGCGCCGGAGCGCTCACCGTGTCCCATGCCCCAGACGCTAGGTTTCGGCCGGGCTCGCGCGCCCTTCCTTGACGCCCCCCTGACGCCCGGCGCGCCCTTCCTGGCACCCCCTTTAC
>NZ_JBFBIV010000071.1:0-44963 GCF_040702025.1 Streptomyces sp. NPDC088194
CGGTAGGGGTGTTGTTCGGTGGAGGCGAGGATTTCGGCGAGGTGGAGGGTGTGGAGGGGGGCGTGGTCGCGGCGGAGGATGCCGTCGAGGTGGAGCAGGCAGGAGTTGTCGGCGCCGCACAGGACGCGGGCGCCGGTGTCGAGGGCGTGGCGGACTTTGTCCTGGCCCATGGCGACGGAGACGTCGGGGTTCTTGACGGCGAAGGTGCCGCCGAAGCCGCAGCATTCCTCGGCGCCTTCCAGCTCCCTGAGTTCCAGGCCCTTGACGGCTTGGAGGAGTTTGCGGGGGCGTTCGCCGAGGCCGAGCATGCGCAGGCCGTGGCAGGAGGGGTGGTAGGTGACGGTGTGGGGGAAGTAGGCGCCCACGTCGGTTACTTCGAGCACGTCCACCAGGAACTCGGTCAGTTCGTAGGTCTTCGGCACGGCCGCGGCCGCCGCGGCGGCCAGCCCGTCGTCCCGGCCCTCGGCGGCGGCCCGCTCCGCGATCCGCGGGTAGTTGTCGCGGACCATCGCCGCGCACGAGCCCGACGGGGTGACCACGTAGTCGTAGCCGTCGAAGGCGTCGGCGTACCGGCGGACCAGGGGTTCGGTCTCGTGGCGGTAGCCGGTGTTGAACTGGGGCTGCCCGCAACAGGTCTGGGCCGCGGGGAAGTCCACCTCCACGCCCAACCGCTCCAGCAGGGTCACCACGGCCCGGCCGGTGTCCGGGTAAAGGAGGTCGTTGACACAGGTCACGAAGAGGGCGACCCGCAGGGCGCCTTCGTGCCGCACCCCGCCGCCGCTCGGCTGTCGATCACGCATGCGCTCATACTGCCCCAAGCGTGCACAGCAGGGGAAGTATACATCCGATGTCTGTTGGGCGAGTTGGCGCTGAACTGGCCTGTGAGCTGCACCCGGACGCGGTTGCGGGTGACGCCGGCGGGCCGCGTCAGCGGGCGGCCACGGGCATCGGTGCGGGGGCGGGCGAGGCAGCTTCGGGCGACGTGGCGTCGGCGGACTCGGCTCCGGACGGCGGGCCGTCGGAGGACTCGGTGTCGGGCGCGGCGCCGGTGCCCGCGAGCAGCGCGCGGATCTCGCGGACCGCGCTGCGCCCGGCCCGGTTCGCGCCGATCGTGCTCGCCGAGGGCCCGTAGCCGAGCAGGTGCACCCGCGGGTCCTTCACCACGCGGGTGCCCTCCAGCCGGACCCCGCCGCCCGGTTCACGCAGCCGCAGCGGGGCGAGGTGGTCCAGGGCCGCCCGGAACCCGGTCGCCCACAGGATGACGTCGGCGTCCAGCGTGCGGCCGTCGGCCCAGGCGACGCCGTGCGGAGTGATCCGGTCGAACATCGGCTCGCGCCGCAGGATGCCGCGGGCCCGCGCGTCCCGGACCGCCTCGGTCGCCGCGAGACCGGTCACGCTCACCACGCTCTGCGGCGGCAGCCCCCGCCGTACCCTGTCCTCCACCCGGGCCACCACCGAGCGGCCCCACTCCTCGTCGAACGCCATGTCGCGGAAGACCGGCGGCCGACGGGTCACCCACGTGGTGCGCGCCGCGCCGCCCGCCTCGTGCAGCTCCATCAGCAGCTGCACCGCAGACGTGCCGCCGCCCACCACCACGACGTGCAGCCCCGCGAACTCCGCCGCCCCCCGGTAGCCCGCGGTGTGCAGCTGCCGCCCCAGGAAGCTCTCCTGACCCGGGTAGTACGGCAGGAAGGGCCGGTCCCACGTGCCCGTCGCGTTCAGCAGCGCCCGCACCGACCACGTGCCCCGGTCCGTCTCCACCCGCAGCCGCCCGCCGGCGCCCTCGCGTACCGCCGACACGTCCACCGGGCGCAGCACCCGCAGGTCGAACGCCTCCTCGTACCGGCGGAAGTACTCCCCGACGACCTGCGACGACGGCTGCTGCGGGTCGCCGCCCTCCAGCTCCATCCCCGGCAGCGCGTGCACCCGGTGCGCCTTCCCGTACGTCAGCGAGGGCCACCTGAACTGCCAGGCGCCCCCGGGGCCGGGGGAGTGGTCGAGCACCACGAAGTCCGTGCCGGCCCGCAGCCCCGCCCGGCCCAGGAAGTACGCCGCCGACAGCCCCGCCTGCCCCGCACCCACCACGGCGACGTCCGCGTCCACCACCGCGGATTCGCCTGCTTTCGGCCGTCGCCCCGCGCCCGAGTCCTTCATGCCTCTGCCAACCAGCGCCGCCGCCCATTGCTTCCCCCGCCGCCCCTGCTTCTCCCGTCGCGCCCGGCGGGGAAGGGGCGGGGGCGCCGTGACGGCACGCGTAGAGGTCGGCGGAGGAGGCGGGGTGCCCTGGGCCCCGGGTCGTGTCGGGCGGGTCGGGGCGGGCGGCTCAGGCCCCGCAGGGCTGGGCGAGCGGGTTGGAGGCCCACCGCCGCAAGCGGGCGACGCGTTCCGCCGCTTCTTCCAGGCGGGAAAGCGGGAGGTCGCCGTCGGAGACCGCACGGGCGGTGGCCGCGTGGATCGCGTCGCGCACCCCGGGCCCGCTGGCCGGGCCGAGCCGGATGAGGTCGACCCCGGCGATCCAGGCGAGGACGGCGGCGCCCGGCACCCCCCACCCGTCGACGATGGACGGCGCGTCGAGGGTGTCGCTCAGCACGACGCCGGTGTAGCCGAGTTCGCCGCGCAGCACCCCGGTGATCGCGTGGCTGTGGAGCGCCGCGGGCACGGCGGCCGAGATCGCCCGTACCCCCGCGGCCGTGCCCTCCGCGAAGGGAAGCAGGTTTCCGGCGCCGGTGAAGGGCCCCAACGCCGCCGCCACGCCGTATGTCTGAAGGTCCGTCACGAACGCTCGGGTCTCGCCGGGCCGCGCGCCCGGCCGCACCCCGAGGTGGAGATTCGCCCCGGCGGCCATCGACGCCGCGGCGGCGGCGCCACCTCCCACGGCGGCGCCGACCGGTCCGCAGTGGGCGGTCAGCGCGTCCGGCAGGGCGGCCCGTACCGCGTCGGCGGCGGCCCGGGCGGCGGCGGGCTCGTACGCGTGGACGGCGGCGCCCGGCGTGCCCCGTTCCAGCCCGCGCAGAATCCACTCCGGCAGAGGGGAGCCGCCGCCGTTCACGGACGGCAGCAGGCAGGAGTCGACCAGCACGGCGAGCCGGTGCAGCGTCTTCACGTCTGGGGTCCCCCTCCGGGGCGCGGCAGTCGGCGAACCCCCCGAATGGTACAGACCAATCTGCGGCCGGGGCAATGATCCCCATCACCCGCGACGTTCACCCGCGACGCTCGCCCGCAACGTTCCGCCCCGCGCCGCGGACCGCCGGTCGGCTCCTGAGGCCGGACGCGGCATCCGGACGGGCGGGCCGCCATGGGCCACCATGGAAGGCATGGCCGAACGCTTTGGAACCCGTGTCCTCGACATCCACACCGGCGACCGTGAGATCGTCCACGACCTGACCGACGCCTGCACCGGCTTCCTGCGGGGGACGGCGCAGGGGCGGGACGGGCTGCTCAACGTCTTCGTACCGCACGCCACCGCGGGCATCGCGGTCATCGAGACCGGCGCGGGCAGCGACGAGGACCTGCTCGCCCTGCTCGGCGACCTGCTGCCTGCCGACGACCGGTGGCGGCACCGGCACGGCCCGCGCGGCCACGGCCGCGACCACGTGCTGCCCGCGCTGGTGCCGCCGCACGCGACGCTGCCGGTGATCGGCGGCCGGCTGGAGCTGGGCACCTGGCAGTCCGTCGTGCTGGTGGACACCAACGTCTCCAACACCGACCGCCAGGTCCGCCTGAGCTTCCTGGGCTGAGCGAACCGCGGTCCGGACGGAGCCGCGGGCCCGACGAATCCGCGGTCCGGACGGAGCTGCGGGCCCGACGAATCCGCGGGCCCCCACTGAGCCGCGGGCCCCACGAATCCGAGGCCCCCACGAATCCGCGGTCCCGGCGAAGCCCTGCCGGCTCCGAACCGCGCCGGCCCGGCCGTACGCGCTGAGTGCGGCCGCGGGCAAGGGAGTTGGGCCGGCCCGGCGAGCCGGGGCAGTGATCGGCGACTTCGGCATGTGCCCTTCTTTTCCCCACCCGGCGCCACTATCGTCCAGATGCACGGCGGACGACCGCCTCCCCCCGGAGCCGTGGGGGCAGCCTCTCATGGGCCACACGCCGTGAGCTCCCGTGCCCGAGTCCCCATCGGCGGCGAGCGCGGCCTCCACCGAGTGAAGGGGTATGTCGTGGGCAGCAATTGGTTCGAGACCGTCGCACACGCCCAGCGACGAGCCGAGAAGCGCCTTCCGAAATCCGTCTACGGCGCGCTGCTCGCCGGGTCCGAGGCGGGGGTGTCCTACCGGGACAACACCGCGGCGTTCCGGGAGTTGGGAATGGCCCCGCACGTGGCCGGCCAGCCCCCGGAACAGGATCTGGCGACCACGGTCATGGGGCAGCCGATCGCGCTGCCGGTGGTCATCTCCCCGACCGGGGTCCAGGCCGTTCACCCCGACGGCGAGGTGGCCGTCGCCCGCGCCGCCGCGGCGCGGGGCACCGCGATGGGGCTCAGCTCCTTCGCGAGCAAACCGGTCGAGGAGGTGGTGGCGGCCAACCCGAAGACGTTCTTCCAGATGTACTGGATGGGGTCGAAGGACGCGATGGTCCGCATGATGGACCGGGCCCGTACCGCCGGGGCGGTGGGCCTGATCGTCACCCTCGACTGGTCCTTCTCGCACGGCCGCGACTGGGGCAGCCCCTGGATACCGGAGCGGCTGGACCTGCGGGCCATGGCGAAGCTCGCCCCGCAGGCGCTGACCCGGCCCTCCTGGCTGCTGGACTACGCCCGCTCCGGCAAGCTCCCCGACCTCACGACTCCCAACCTCACCGGCCCGGACGGCGTCACGCCGACGTTCTTCGGCGCCTACGGCGCGTGGATGCAGACCCCGCCGCCCAGTTGGGACGACATCCGCTGGCTGCGGGACGAATGGCGCGGCCCCTTCATGCTCAAGGGCGTCTCGCGGCTGGACGACGCCCGCCGCGCCGTGGACTGCGGGGTCACCGCGATCTCCGTCTCCAACCACGGCGGCAACAACCTCGACGGCACCCCCGCCCCCATCCGCATGCTGCCCGCGGTGGCCGAGGCGGTGGGCGGCGAGGTGGAGGTGCTGATGGACGGGGGCATCCGGCGCGGCAGCGACGTCGTCAAGGCCCTCGCGCTCGGCGCGCGCGCCGTGATGATCGGCCGCGCCTACCTGTGGGGGCTCGCCGCCGCGGGACAGGGCGGCGTGGAGAACGTCCTGGACGTCATGGCCGGCGGCATCCGCTCCGCGCTGCTCGGCCTCGGCCGGGCCGGCGTCGGGGAGCTGGTGCCCGACGACGTGATCGTGCCGGCCGGCTTCACCCGCACGCTCGGCGACACCGACCGCACGGGGCGGAAGTGAAGCCGGGCGCGCAGCCCGCGAACCTGGCCCACCGCACCTGGACCTCGCTGCCGCACCGCCCGGTGGTCCTGGTGCCGGTCGGCTCGATCGAGCAGCACGGCCCCCACCTGCCGCTGGACACCGACACCACGGTCGCCACCGCCGTGGCCGAGGGTGCGGCCCTGCGCCTGGCCGGCACCGGCCCCGCGGACCGGATACTGCTGGCGCCGCCGATCGTGTACGCGGCCAGTGGCGAACACCAGTCCTTCCCGGGCACGATGTCGATCGGCAACGAGGCGCTGCGGTTCATGCTCGTCGAACTCGTCCGCTCCCTGTCCCTGTGGTCCGGCCGGGTCGTGTTCGTCAACGGCCACGGCGGCAACCTCGCCTGCCTGACCGGCGCGGTCGGCCAACTGGTCGACGAGGGGCACGACGTGGGCTGGGTGGCCTGCGTACCGGAGGGCGGCGACGCGCACGCCGGCCGCTGCGAGACCTCGCTGATGCTCCATCTGGCCCCGGAGCGGGTCGACATGCTCCGGGCCGAGCCCGGAAACCCCGCGCCGCTCGCGGAGTTGCTGCCGACGATCATCGCCGGGGGCGTGGCCGCGGTCTCGCCGTCCGGCGTGCTCGGCGACCCGACCGGCGCGACCGCGCAGGAGGGCGCCCGACTCCTCGACGCCCTGGTGGCGGACGCGGCCGAGCGGATCGGCGGCAGCCCTGACGCCCGCGGCCGGCTGAGCCACGCCGGGGCCCGGGCATGACCGGCACCCGGCGGGTCGCGCTGGTCACGGGCGCCGCGCGCGGCATCGGCGCCGCGACCGTACGGGCGCTGTGCGCGGACGGGTACGCGGTCGTCGCCCTCGACGGCTGCGCGGGCGACGGTCCCGGGCGCGGCCCCGGCGTGGACTACCCGCTGGCGAGCCGTGCGGAGTTGGAGGCGCTCGGCGCGCGGTACCCCGGCCAGGTCGTCACCCGGGTCGCCGACGTCCGCGACGCCGACGCGCTGCGGGCCGCCGCGGCCGCCGCGGTCGAGGAGTTCGGCCGGCTCGACGCGGCGGTGGCGGCCGCGGCCGTCATCTGCGGCGGCCTGCCGGTGTGGGAGACCCCGCCGGAGCAGGTGCGGACCCTGTGGGAGGTCGACGTCATGGGGGTGTGGAACACCGCGGCGGCCTGCGTGCCGCACATGCTGAGCGGGCCCGACCCGGCCGGCTGCCGGTTCGTCGCCGTGGCCTCCGCCGCGGGCACCCGCGGCCTGTTCCACCTGGCCGGGTACGGCGCCGCCAAGCACGCCGTCGTCGGCCTGGTCCGCGGGCTGGCCGCCGACCTCGTGAACACCGGGGTGACCGCCGTCGCGGTGTCCCCCGGCTCGACCCGGACGGCCATGCTGGACGCCACCGCCGCGCTCTACGACGTCGGCACCGAGACGTTCGCCGGCTCGCAACTCGACGGCCGGCTGATCGAGCCCGAGGAGGTCGCCGACGTCGTCGCCTTCTGCTGCTCCCGGCCCGGCGGCGTCGCCAACGGGACGGTCGTCAGCGCCGAGGGCGGGTTCCGCGGATGACGCTTCCGGTCGGTTCCGTGGTGGAACTCGGCTCCAGGGTCAGGCGGTACGACCGCGGACGCGTCCTCGTCGGGGGAGCGCCGCCCCGCCTGCTGCGCCTGTCCGCGCCCGCCGTGGCGCTCCTGGCGGGCCGGCGGATACGGATCGACGGTCCGACCTCGCTGCGGCTCGCGACCCGGCTGGTGGCGCTGGGGATG
Organism: Streptomyces sp. NPDC088194; assembly: GCF_040702025.1. NCBI lineage: Bacteria > Bacillati > Actinomycetota > Actinomycetes > Kitasatosporales > Streptomycetaceae > Streptomyces > Streptomyces sp. NPDC088194. Next base: position 7,089 of record NZ_JBFBIV010000071.1, read on the forward strand.
GCGCACCCGGTCGTCACCGCGCTCCCGCCGGCCGACCTCGGGCAGCTCACCGTGGTCGTGCCGGCCCACGGCCGGCCCGACGCGCTGGAGCGGCTGCTGGCCGGCGTGGCCGGACGGGTCGAGGTGATCGTCGTGGACGACGCCTCCCCCGACCCGGACCCGGTGGCCCGCGTCGCCCACCGGCACGGCGCTCGCCTGATCCGCCACCCCGGCAACCGCGGGCCGGCCGCCGCCCGCAACACCGGGCTGCGGCAGGTCCGCACCCCCTTCGTGGCGTTCATCGACAGCGACATCACCGTCGAGCCCGACACCCTGCCGATGCTGCTGCGCCACTTCCACGACCCCGAACTCGCCGTCGTCGCCCCCCGGGTCCTCGGCCTGCACGGGCCGGGCACGCCGGAGCGGGGCAACTGGATCGTCCGCTACGAGGGGGCCCGTTCCTCGCTCGACCTCCAGGCGCACCCGGCCCTGGTCCATCCGCGCTCGCGCGTGTCGTGGGTGCCCAGCGCCTGCCTGGTGGCGCGCGTCGACGCGCTCGGGCCGGGGTTCACCGAGTCCATGCGGGTCGGCGAGGACGTCGACCTGGTCTGGCGGCTGGCCGCCGAGGGGCACCGGGTCCGCTACGAGCCGTCCGTCGCGGTCCGGCACGACCACCGCAGCGGCCTCGCCGACTGGCTGGGCCGCAAGGCGTACTACGGCACGGGGGCGCACACGCTCTCCGCGCGGCACGGCCCGGCGGTGGCCCCGGCGGTGCTCACGCCGTGGGCCGCGGCCGTCGGCGTAGCGGCGCTGGCGCAGCGGCGCTGGTCGCTGCCGGCGGCCGCGGTGGTGCTCACCGCGGTGACCCGCCGGAACCTGCGCAAGGTGCCGGCCGGGAGCGCCGGACGGCACCGGATCGCCGTTTCCCTGACCGGCCTGGGGGTGGCGGCCACCGCCGAGCAGGCGGCCGCGCTGCTGCTGCGGCACTGGTGGCCGCTGAGCCTCGCCGGCTGCGTGGTGTCGTCCCGGGCCCGCCGGGCGGTGGCGCTGGCCGCGGTCGCCGACGGGCTGCTGGAGTACCGCCTGCGCGCCCCCGACCTGGACCCGGTGCGTTTCGCGCTGGCCCGCCGGCTGGACGACCTCGCGTACGGCTCGGGGCTGTGGGCGGGGGCGGTCAGGGGGCGGTCGATCCGCTGCCTGCTGCCCGAGATCCGCCGCTCAGGGGCGGGGGCGGGGGCGGGTGTGCGTGCGCGTTCTGCCGCGGGTGCCGCGGGTGCCGCGGGTACTTCGGCCGCTGCTGGTGCTTCGGCCGCTGCTGCTGCGCGGCCGGGGGCCGGGACCCGGGGGGACCGGCCGTTCCCGCGCTCCGCACCGTGAACGCCCCGGGGGGACCGCGACGCCCGCCGCGATCCCCCCGGGCCACCCGAGATCCGAGGGCACCGGCGCCTGAACGGCCGCCGGTGCCCTCCGGGTTCACAACGGGCTCTCGTCGCAGGGCTTGGCCGGCATCCGCCGCCCGATGGTCACCGGGACCGGCCCGACGCCCGCGCGTACGGGCCGCGAGTGGTCCTGGGAGGGGCGCGGCGCGTGTCCCGCCGCCACCCCCTCCAGGGCGCGTTCGCCGAACCCCCGCACGCACTCGGGGTCGGGGCCGTCGAGCGGCAGTCCGGTGAAGAACTTGGCCGCCATGCAACCGCCCTGGCAGGCGTCGAAGTGGCCGCAGGACGCGCAGGCGCCCGCGGACTGCGGTTCACGCAACTGCTCGAACAGCTCGGAGGACCGCCACACCGAGGTGAAGCCGCCCGGCTCGCGGACGTTCCCGGCCCGGAAGGCGTCGTGGATGGCGAACGGGCACGCGTAGACGTCGCCGACCGGGTCGATCAGGCAGACCACCCTGCCGGCTCCGCACAGGTTGAGCCCGGGCATCGACTGCCCGAAGGCCGACAGGTGGAAGAACGAGTCGCCGGTGAGCACCTTCTCCCCGTGCGCCACCAGCCAGTCGTACAGCTCGCGTTGCTGTTCGGGCCGCGGGTGCAGCTCGTCCCAGGTGTCGGCTCCGCGCCCGGAGGGGCGCAGCCGGGTCAGCCGCAGTTGGGCGCCGTAGCGGTCGGCGAGTGCCGCGAAGTCGTCGAGCTGGCCGATGTTGTGCCGGGTCGCGACGACCGAGAGTTTGAAGCCGCGGAACCCGGCCGCCGCCAGGTTGCGCATCGCCCGGACCGCCGTGTCGTACGAACCCGGCCCGCGCACCCGGTCGTTGACCTCGGCGGTGGCGCCGTCCAGCGAGATCTGCACGTCCACGTAGTCGCTCCCGGCGAGCCGGGCCGCGACCTCCTCGGTGATGCGTACCCCGTTGGTCGAGAACTTGACGCCGACCTGGTGCGCGGTGGCGTAGTCGACGAGTTCCCAGAAGTCCGGGCGCACGGTGGGCTCGCCGCCGCCGATGTTCACGTAGAAGACCTGCATGCGCTGCAACTCGTCGATCACCGAACGGCATTCGGCGGTGGACAGCTCGCGCGGGTCGCGCCGCCCGGAGCTGGAAAGGCAGTGCACGCAGGCGAGGTTGCAGGCGTACGTCAGCTCCCACGTCAGGCAGATGGGGGCGTCCAGCCCCCGCTGGAAGTGTTCCACCAGGCGGGTCACGGAAGCCTCCTGTCCTCTCGGCCGGGCGCGGCAGAGGGCACCCTCGGCGCGTCCCCGGCGGTTTCGGTGCTCGCGGCGTGCCGCTCGACGATCATCCGGGTGCGGGCGAGCGTGGACAGCGCGGCCGTGAAGGCGGGCAGGCGGTCGCCCGCGACCACCTCGCACGCCCGGCGAGCACTGGGCTGCGCGTCCAACTCCCGTACCACGCTCAGAAGTTCGGGGTCCTTGAGGAATGACAGCCGCCGCGTGCCGAAGTGGTACAGCAGCGCGCCGAACGGCTCGGGGCGTACCGAGACCTGCGGATGCAGCGTCCAGGCGCGCTCGATGTCGAACTCCACGGGCATACGGTCCTCACTCCTCGTCGCCGGTCAGTACACGCCGCACATGCCGTCGATCGACACGTCCTCGACGAGCAGGTCCTCCTCGACCGGCTGCTCGGCGCCGCCGGGGGCCGGGGAACCGGCAGCGGTGGAGGCGGCGGTGGAAGCGGCGATGGAGGCGGTGGTCGAATCGGCGGTGGCGGGATCGGTGGTGGCGAGATCGCTCATGTGACGCTCCTTCATGGGGCACAGGCGGTGCGCGGAAGGATCGCCGGGAGCGCGGAGGGAGCCGCGAACCGGCGCCGACGGCACCACGTCGTGGGCACCGGACGCACGGATGATATGGCCCGGTCCGGCTGGGGCGGAAGAGGCGCCAGGGCCCGCCGGACCCGGGCCGGCAGCGCCTGGGGCCGCCTCCCGCGAACACCGCGCGAGCCCCCCGCGGCCTCCCGCAGGGCACCGGACCAGGGCCGGGAGCGGCGTGCGAGCGCGGCGGCCGGCCGCCGTCAGGGGAGCCGGACCGGTGCCGGTCGGCTCACCCCCCTAAAACCGTCCCTTCCCGCGATCCACGGAGGATAGGGGGACCCCTGAGGTGCGGTGACGGCGTGGGCTAGGGGTCATCGGCGGCCGTTCCGCCCGGGCCCGGGCGGTAGAAAAGCTGCGGGATCGCCGCTGCCGCCCCGCCTGCCGGCGGGCGCGGTTCGACTTCCCTGGTACGTCCAGGAGTTGAAGCACGTCCACAACGCATCAAGGAGGGCCTCGATGGGCCGGGTGGAAGGCAAAGTCGCCGTGGTGACGGGCGCCGCGCGCGGGCAGGGGCGCAGTCACGCAGTGCGACTGGCCGAGGAGGGCGCGGACATCATCGCGATCGACGCGTGCGAGGACAACGACGCGGCGACGTATCCAATGGCCACGCAGGCCGACTTGGACGAGACCGCGCGGCTGGTCGAGAAGGCCGGCCGCCGCGTCTTCGCCAGGCGCGCCGACGTGCGGGACGCGGCCGCGCTGCGCGCCGCGATCGACGCGGGAGTGGCCGAACTCGGCCGGCTCGACGTGGTCGTCCCGAACGCGGGCATCCTGCCGATGGGCGCCCAGCTTCCGGTCGGCTCGTTCACCGGCACCATCGACGTCAACCTCGTCGGCTCCATCAACACCGTGCACGCCGCGCTCCCGCACCTGGGAGAGGGCGGCTCGATCATCCTCGTCGGCTCGATCATGGGCTTCCTGCCGCCCGGCCCCGAGGACGCCATGGCCGGCCCCGGCATGGGCGGCTACAAGTTCGCCAAGCACGTCATGGTGGACTACGCGAACGCGCTCGCCAACCAGCTCGCCGCCTCCGGCCGCCGGGTCAACGCCGTCCACCCGACCAACGTGGACACCTCCATGCTCCTCAACGACGCCGTCTACCAGGCGTTCCGGCCCGACATGGAGAACCCCGGCCGGGCCGACGCCGAGCCGATCTTCACCACCATCCAGGCCATGCCGGTCCCGTACGTGCACGCCGAGGACGTCTCCAACGCCGTGGTGTACCTCGCCTCGGACGAGTCGCGGTACGTGACCGGGCTGCATCTGCGGATCGACGCCGGCGCGCTGGTCAAGCAGGGCCGGTGACCGTGTCCGCGGCCTTGCCGGACGCGGGGGTGTCCCGATTCCGTGCGTACGGCCCGCGCCAGATCGACACGATCGCGGCGCGGTACGGCCTGCCCGACGAGCTCAGGAAGACGGTGCGGCTGGTCTCCCAGGTGCTCCCCTTCCGGGTGAACGAGTACGTCCTGTCGAACCTCATCGACTGGCAGAACCTCCCGGACGACCCGATCTACCAGCTCGTCTTCCCCCAGCAGGGGATGCTCTCCAGCGAGGACGAGAAGCGGCTGTCGGTGCTGCTGGACGCCGACGACACCGTCTCGCGCCGCGAGCTGACCGAGACGGTGAACTCGATCCGCGCGCGGCTCAACCCGCACCCGTCGGGGCAGATGCAGCTCAACGTGCCACAGCAGGACGGCGTCGAACTCAAGGGCATGCAGCACAAGTACCGCGAGACGGTGCTGTACTTCCCCGGCCACGGCCAGAGCTGCCACGCCTACTGCACGTACTGCTTCCGCTGGGCGCAGTTCGTCGGCGAGGCCGACCTGCGCTTCGCCGCGCCCGACCCCGGGCACCTGCTGACGTACCTCGGCGACCACCCGGACGTCAGCGACGTGCTGGTCACCGGCGGCGACCCCGCGATCATGTCCACCGACCGGCTGCGCAGCCACCTCGAACCGCTGCTGACGGTGGACACGCTGCGCACCATCCGGATCGGCACCAAGGCCGTGGCCTACTGGCCGCAGCGGTTCGTCACCGACCAGGACGCGGACGACCTGCTCCGGCTCTTCGAGCAGGTCGTCGCCTCCGGCCGCAACCTCGCGGTGATGGCGCACTTCAGCCACCCCCGCGAGCTGGAGACCGACATCGCGCGGCGCGCGGTGTCGCGCATCCGGTCCACCGGGGCCCTGGTGTACTGCCAGGCACCGCTCATCGCACACGTCAACGACGACCCGCGGACCTGGGCGGAGCTGTGGCGCCGGGAACTGGCCGCCGACGCGGTGCCGTACTACATGTTCGTCGAGCGCGACACCGGCCCGCACGACTACTTCAAGGTCCCGCTGGCCCGTGCCGCCACCATCTTCCGCGAGGCGTACCGGACCCTGCCCGGCCTCGCCCGCACCGTGCGCGGCCCGGTGATGTCGGCGACCCCGGGGAAGGTCCTCGTCGACGGCGTCCAGGACACCCCCGAGGGGCGGTACTTCGCCCTGCGCATGGTGCAGGCCCGCGATCCCCAGCTGGTCGGGCGGCCGTTCCGGGCCCTGTACTCGCCGACCGCCTGCTGGATCGACGAGTTGGAGTGCGACCCCTCGACCCCGGAAGACATCGTCGCCGCCGTCGCGGGCCGGGTGCGGTACTAGGCGCGAGCCCCGACGGGCCGCGGGTGGCCCGCCCCGAACAGACTAAGGAGCCCGGAGCATGGCCGGTCGGAAAGTCTCGCCCAACCTGGAGCTCAACCGCATCGTGGACGAGCGGCGTGCCGTCGGCGAGTCACTCGTGCACCTGGGGTTCGGAGAGGCCCGCCTGCCCGTCTTCGCCCCCCTCGCGCGGCAGCTCGCCGCCGGGGCGGCGTACAACGCGTACGGCCCGGTGGCGGGCGGCTTGCCGGTACGGGAGGCGGTGGCGGGCTACTTCACCCGGCGCCGCCTGCCCACCGGGCCGGACCAGGTACTGGTGGCCCCCGGCAGCAAGCCGCTGCTGATGGGCCTTCAGCACGTGACCGGCGGCGAGGTGTACCTCCCCAAGCCGGCCTGGAACACCTACGCCCCGCAGGCCGCGCTCGCCGGCAAGCGGGCGATCGGGGTCCCCATCCCGCCGGAGAGCGGCGGCATACCGGACCCGGCCGTCCTGCGGGAGGAGTTGCGCGCCGCCCGCACGCGCGGCGCGACGCCCGGGATGGTGATCCTCACGCTGCCCGACAACCCCACGGGGACCATCGCCCCCGCCCGGCTGGTCCGGGAGGTGTGCGCCCTGGCGGAGGAGTACGACCTGCTCGTCGTCTCCGACGAGGTCTACCGCGACGTGATCCACGACCCGGCCACCGAGTTCCTCAGCCCCGCCGACGTGGTGCCGCACCGGACCGTGGTGACCACCGGCCTGAGCAAGAGCCTCGCCCTGGGCGGGTGGCGGATCGGCTGCGCCCGCTTCCCGGGCAACCCGCTCGGCCGGCGGCTGCGCGACGACGTGGTCGCCGTCGGCAGCGAGGTGTGGTCGACGCTGGCCGCCCCCATGCAGGAGGTCGCCGAGTACGCCTTCTCCGAACCGCCGGAGCTGCGGGCCTGGCTGGGCCGCGCCGCCCGTCTGCACGGGACGGTGGCCCGGGCGGTGCACGCCCTGCTCACCGACGCCGGCGCCTCCTGCCGGCCGCCGACCGGCGCGTTCTACGTCTACCCCGACTTCGAGCCGGTCCGGGACGCGCTGGCCCGGCGGGGCGTGACCGACTCGCCCTCGCTCTTCGCGCACCTGCTCGACGAGTACGGCATCGCCGTGCTGGCCGGTCACCAACTCGGCGACGACGAAGGGGCGTTGCGTTTCAAGGCGGCGACCAGCCTGCTGTACGGGCCGACCCGCGAGGAGCAGCAGGCGGCCCTCGACGCGGAAGACCCGCTGCGGCTGCCCCACGTGGACTCGGTACTGACCCGGCTGGCCGAGAGCTTCGCGAAACTCACCGCCTGAACCGCACGCCGGCACCCGCCGGCACCCGCCGGACCCGCCCGCACACCCCGGCAGACACCCCAAACCGTCAGGAGGACGAGCCGTGTCGGGAACCGACGAACGGACCGCGAACGCCGTGGCGTTCCCCGGCATGGGGCCCTCGCGCTACGCCGACGTGGCGAAGTTCATGCTGGTCAACCCCTGCGCCAGGGACCTGCTCGGGCGCGCGGAGAAGGTCCTCGACTACGACCTGCTCCAGCGCTACCGCGACGCCGACGACGACTACTCCGAGTACGCCCAGGTCGCCTTCCTCGTCAACTGCCTCGCGCTGGCCCAGTGGTCGGAGCGGACCATGGACGCGCCGCCCGTCGCCTGCGCCGGGGCGAGCTTCGGCGGGAAGGCCGCCGCCGTCCACGCGGGCGCCCTCGCCTTCGAGGACGCGGTGTGGATGACCGCCCGCATGGCCCGGTGCGAGACCGAGTACTTCGCCGAGCACCACCAGGACGTGGTCACCCACTCCTTCGCCCGCACCCCGTGGGAGACGCTCGATCCGATCCTGCGGGACCTGGCGGAGCAGGGGGAGTGGTACGACATCTCCTGCTACATCGACGCCGACTTCTACATGGTCTCGCTGCGCGAGGAGAAGGTCGCCTGGCTGGAGGAGCGGCTGCGCGCCGCCTCCGGGCTGCCCATCTACACCATGCGCCCGCCCATGCACTGCGCCGTGTTCGCCCCGCTGCGCGACCGGGTCGAGGAGGAGGTCGTCGGGCGGCTGGAGTTCCGCGACCCCGAACTGCCTTTCGTCGCCGACCAGGACGGCTCGGTGCTGACCACGGCCGCGCAGGTGCGCGCGACCCTGCTGGACGGCTACGTGCGGCCGGTGCGCTGGCCGGCCGTCATCGAGGGCCTGCGCGGGCTGGGGGTGGGCCGGCTGCACGTGTGCGGCCCGGACGCGCTCTTCGGCCGGGTCGGCTGCACCGTCGCCGCGTTCGAGGTGGTCAACGTGCTGCCGAGGAACGTCATGCGGCCGCGCGGAGGACGGCCGGCCGCCTGATGGCAGTGGCCGGTACGACGGTCCGTCCCCGCCCCCCGGTGAGCCGGGCGGCGGGGACGGACGTCGGTCGTCGGCGGTGGCCGCCGGGGTCGGAGAGGTCAGCCGGCGGTGGACCGGGTCAGCTCGCACAGCCCGGACCACAGGACGTCCGGCGTGGCGAAGGTCTCGACCCGCATCATGTCGTTCACGAACCGCACGTTATACGTGTTCTCCAGAGCGGCCATCAGGCCGACCATACTCAACGAGTCGAGACCGAGGTCGCGCAGATCGCTGTTCTTCTCGATCGGCTGCTCCGGCGAGAGGAACGGAAGATAGGTGCGCAGAATTTTCTCGAACCGATCGTCCCACATGACGACTCCGAATTGTCGTGGACCCGAGCCACCGGGCGATGGCTCTCCTGTTCCATGATGCAAAGCCCGGGACGACTGCGGGCAACCCTTGCCACCCCCTATTCCCTGTGACCGGGAGCGAGAATGGACTCCATCGCCGAGCACGCCCTGTACGCGCGATTCCTCCGTGGGCTGCGCGCATTTCCGCGGCGCCCCGCGCTGCGGGTCGGCACCCGGACCGTCAGCTACGAGGAGGCCCACGAGACGGCGCTGCGGTGGTCCGGCGCCGCGCTGGCCGCCGCCACGCCGCCGCCGCGCGCCGTCGGCGTGCTGACCGGCCGCAGCACCGACGCCTACCTCGCCGTCCTGGCCGCGCTCTACACCGGCGCCGCGGTCGTACCGCTGCACGCGGAGTTCCCGGTGGAGCGCACCCGCGAGATGCTGCGCGCCGCCGGGGTGTCGGTGGTCCTGGCCGACGAGCAGGGCCTGGCGACGCTGGCCGCCACCGGCCTGGACCTGCCGGCGGTGCCGGCCGCCGCGGCCCGCGGGCCGGCCGGCCGCGCGGCGGGCCTGGCCGCGCCGCGCCCGGTCGCCCCGGACGACACCGCGTACGTGCTGTTCACCTCGGGGTCGACGGGCCGGCCCAAGGGCGTGCCGATCACCCACGCCAACACCGCCCACTACTTCGGACTGATGGACCGGCGCTACGACTTCACCGAGACCGACGTCTTCTCGCAGACCTTCGACCTCAACTTCGACTGCGCGATGTTCGACCTGTTCTGCGCCTGGGGAGCCGGGGCCCGGGTGCAGGCCATCCCGCCGCTCGCCTACCGCGACCTGCCGGACTTCCTCACGGAGTGCGGGATGACCGTCTGGTTCTCCACACCGAGCGTGGTCGCCCTCAGCCGGCGGCTGAGCGGCCTCGTCGCGGACTCGATGCCGACGCTGCGCTGGAGCCTGTTCGCGGGCGAGGCCCTGCGCCAGGCGGACGCCGAGGAGTGGCAGCGGGCCGCCTCCCGTTCGACGCTGGAGAACATCTACGGACCGACCGAACTGACCATCACCATCGCCGGCCACCGCTGGGACCCCGAGCGCTCGCCGGCCCGCTGCGTCAACGGCCTGGTGCCGATCGGAGCGGTGCACGCCGGCCACGACCACCTGCTGCTCGGGCCCGACGGCGGCGTCGACCCGACCGAGGGCGAACTGTGCGTCTGCGGGCCGCAGACCACCCCCGGCTACCTCGATCCGCGGGACGGCGAGGGGCGGTTCCTGGAACGCGCCGGAGCCGTCTGGTACCGCACCGGCGACCGGGTGCGGCGGCTGGACGGCGGCGAACTGGCCTACCTCGGGCGGCTGGACGCCCAGGTGCAGGTGCAGGGCTGGCGGGTGGAGCTGGCCGAGGTGGAGGCCGCGGCACGCACCTGCGACGGCGTGGAGGACGCGGTCGTGGTGCCGAGGAGCACCGAGGACGGCACCGAACTGGTCGTCTTCTACACCGGAGTGCCCACCGCGCCGGCCGTGTTGGCCCGCCGGATGCGGGAGGTGCTGCCGAAGGGGATGCTGCCCCGGGAGTACCACCACCTGGCGGAGTTCCCGCTCAACGCCAACCGGAAGATCGACCGCAGGCACCTGGCGGGTCAGGCCGTACGCCCGGACTGACGCCCCGCGGGGCCCCGGCCGGCAGACCCGCCGCCACCCTCTCCACCCTCTCCGACAAGCCCGGCCCGCCCGATGTTCGTATCGGGCGGGCCGGGCGCGTTGCTCTGTCCTCTGCTCAGCGGACCGGCGCCGCCGCGTACCGCTCGGCCAGCGCCGCCTTGTCGACCTTGCCGTTGGCGGTGATCGGCAGCCGGTCCACGATCCGGATGCGCGCGGGGGCCATGTAGGCGGGCAGGGCCTGCTTGCAGAAGACCGCGACCTCCGTCTCGCCGAACGGCGCCGCGTCCGAGGCGGCGACCACGAACGCGTGCAGCGCGAGTTCCCCGCCGTCCAGCGGATGCGCCAGCACCGTGGCCGCGGTGATGCCGGGGAACTCCAGAATCCGGCGCTCGACCTCGTCCAGCTCGACCCGGTTGCCGCGGATCTGCACCTGCGAGTCCTTGCGCCCGCAGAAGTGCACCTCGCCCCCGGGCCCGAGGTAGCCCAGGTCGCCGGTGCGCAACACGAGCCTGCCGGAGGCCGGTTCGAGCGGGTCGGGCACGAGCGCGGCGCGGGTGGCCTGCGGGTCATCCCAGTAGCCGGTGAACAGCGCCGGGCTGTAGAGGTGGATCTCGCCCAGCACGCCGGGCCCGTCCACCGGCTGCCCCGACTCGTCGAGGACGAGCATCTCGGCACCGGGGTGGGCGAATCCGATCGACAGCTCCCGCGTGTCCTCCGGGAGCGGGTTGGGCACGTCGGCGAAGGACGACGCCATCGACTCGGTGGCGCCGTAGCAGTTGATGATCCGGATGGTGGGCCGCAGCCGCTGGAGCGCGCGCAGCTCGGGCAGCGGGAACATCTCACCGCAGAACAGGATGCTCGCCAGGTGCTCCAACGCGGCCAGTTCCTCGGGCTCGTGGGTGAGCACGGGCCGCCAGATCGACGGCACGCCGTCGACGTGGGTGACCTCGGCCTCCCGCAGCAGCCCCAGGAACCGCCGGGGGAAGTGCAGTACCGCCCGCGGCACCGGCACCAGGGTCGCCCCGGTGCCGAGCGCCAGACCGATGTCCAGCAGCGAGAAGTCGAACTGCAGCGGCGAGGTGGTGGCCACGCGGTCGTCAGCGGTGATCAGCCGCTCCGCCAGCATGCCGCGGTAGAAGGAGGTGACGCCGCGGTGGCTCATCACCACGCCCTTCGGGCGCCCGGTGGTGCCCGACGTGAAGATCATGTAGGCGGTGTCGGTCTCCACCGCCACCTGGCGTCGGCGCGGGCGCCGGGCCGGCATCCGCTCGACGACCAGCCCGCCGGGCCCGAACCTGGCGGTGCCGAGATCGGCCGGCAGCCCCTCCCGCGGAGCGGGCGCCGCCCGCAGGTGCAGGGCGGGCCGCGCGGTGTCGATGATGGCGGCGAGCCGCGCCGGCGGGGTCTGCGGGCTCACCGGGATGAACGCGGCGCCCACCGTCGAACAGGCGAGGAAGGCCGCGATGGCGGCGGCGGAGGTATCGGACTCCAGCACCACCCGGTCCCCGACACCGATGGACAGATCAGCCAGGGAATTCGCGTATTCCCTTACCAGGGACTCCAGTCGGCGAAATGAGGTGGTAACCGCACCGTCCGGCCCGTCGAATTCCATGACGGCGGGTCGGTCCGGAGTCGACCGCGCGGCGCTCAACATGAATTCATGAAGCAGCATTGCGGCAGCGTAGGCCAGGGCGGTTCCGAGCCGTCCCGGCCCGGCGGAAAGCTAGGGGTGCGTCCGGGCGGTCCGCCGAACCCGGCGGGCGGCTAGGGGGACCGAATAGGGGTGGGGACGGCAATGGTCGGCGCAGTACGCTCAAGCGCGTTTTGGGTCCCACCGTGCTCATGAATACGGCCGCATTGCACATATTGGGTGAGGGGAAACGAATGGCGTTCGCCCGCGCGCTGGAGGGGCTGCCCGCGACGGAGCAGACCAGGATGCTGCTCGACGTGGTGTCCGAGCAGATGCTGACGGTGCTGCGGCGGTCCGACGCCGAGGCGCCGGCCACCGTGGCGGCGCAGCGCCCGTTCCGCGAGCAGGGCCTGGACTCGCTCGGCCTGGTCGCACTCCATCTGCTGGTCAACACGGCCACCGGTCTCTCCCTGCCGCCGACCGCCGTCTTCGACCATCCGACGCCGGACGCCCTCGCCGCGCACCTGCGCCGCGAACTCCTCGGGCTCGGCGACGACCCGGCCGCCGCCACGAGCCCGTCGGCCGCGGCCCGTTCGGCCGCGACCGGGCCGGTCACGTCGGGGCCGGGGGAGGCCGTCGCCATCGTCGGCATCGGCTGCCGCTTCCCGGGCGGGGTGCGCTCCCCGGAGGACCTGTGGCGGCTGGTGGACGACGGCCGGCACGTGCTGACCCCGTTCCCCGAGGACCGCGGCTGGGACCTGGCGGCCCTGTACGACCCGGACCCCGACGCCCCCGGCACCACCTACGTCCGGCACGGCGGATTCCTCGCCGACGCCGCCCACTTCGACGCGGAGTTCTTCGGGATCGGGCCGCGCGAGGCGTCGGCGATGGACCCGCAGCAGCGGCTGGTGCTCCAGACCGCGTGGGAGGCGCTGGAGCACGCCGGCATCGACGCGCTGGGACTGCGCGGCGACGACTGCGGCGTCTTCGTCGCGGCCGAACCGCAGGAGTACGGCACGCGGCTGCACGAAGCGCCCGACGGGCTCGACGGATACCTGCTGACCGGCAACTCGCCCAGCGTCGTGTCCGGCCGGGTCGCGTACGCGCTCGGCCTGCAAGGGCCCACCCTCACCGTCGACACCGCCTGCTCCGGCTCCCTGGTCGCCCTCCACCTCGCACTGTCCGCCCTGCAACGCGGCGAGTGCTCGATGGCGCTGAGCGGCGGGGTGGCCGTCATGGGCAGCCCCGGCGTCTTCACCGCCTTCAGCCGGCAGCGCGGCCTGGCGCCCGACGGCGTGTGCAAGCCCTTCGCCGCCGCGGCCGACGGCACCGCCTGGGCCGAGGGCGTCGGCATCCTGGTGCTGGAGCGGCTTTCCGACGCCGTCCGCCTCGGCCACCCGGTGCGTGCCGTGATCCGCGGCTCGGCCGTCAACCAGGACGGCGCGAGCAACGGCCTGACCGCCCCCAACGGCCTGGCGCAGCAGCGCGTCATCCGGCAGGCGCTGGCCGCCGCCGGGCTCGACGCCGGCCAGGTCGACGCCGTGGAGGCGCACGGCACCGGCACCACGCTCGGCGACCCCATCGAGGCGCACGCGCTGCTGGCCGCCTACGGCCGGGACCGCGCCGCCGACCGCCCGGCGTGGCTCGGCTCGATCAAGTCCAACTTCGGCCACACCCAGGCGGCCGCGGGCACCGCCGGCGTCATCAAGATGGTGATGGCCATGCGGCACGGGCGGCTGCCCGCCACCCTGCACGTGGACCGGCCCAGCCCGCACGTCGACTGGTCCGCCGGAGGCGTCCGCCTGCTCACCGAGGCCCGGCCGTGGGACACCGGCGACGCCCCGCGCCGGGCCGCGGTCTCCGCGTTCGGCGTCAGCGGCACCAACGCCCACGTCATCCTCGAGCAGCCGCCCGCCGGGACCTTCGGCACGCGGGAGGAACGGCCCGCCGCCCCCGGGCAGACCGGCGCCGACAGCGCCCGCGCGGACGCGCCGCTCGTACCGGCCACCGCGGCGCGGCCGCCACTGCCGGTGGTGCTGTCCGCCAAGAGCACGCCGGCCCTGCGGGAGCACGCCGGCCGGCTGCTGGAGCACCTCGCGCGGCAACCCGCGGACAGGCTCGCCGACATCGGGCTCTCCCTCGCCGCCGGCCGCGCCGCGCTCTCCCACCGGTCGGTCGTCGTCGCCGAGGACCGCGACGCCCTGGCCGACGCCCTGCGGGCGCTCGCCGCCGGCGAGGACGCCCCCGGCACGGTGCGCGCGCAGCCGCAACACGGGCGGCTCGCCTTCCTGTTCACCGGACAGGGCAGCCAGCGGCCGGCCATGGGCCGCACGCTCTACAGGGAGTACCCGGTCTTCGCCGACGCGCTGGCCGACGCCATCGGCCACCTCGACCTCCAGCTCGAACACTCGCTGTGGGACGTCCTGTTCGCCGCGCCGGACTCCCCGCACGCAGCGCTCCTCGACCACACCTCCTACGCCCAGGCGGCCCTGTTCGCCGTCGAGGTGGCGCTCTTCCGGCTGCTGGAGTCCTGGGGGGTGCGCCCGGACTACCTGGCCGGGCACTCCGTCGGCGAACTGGCCGCCGCCCACGTGGCGGGCGTGCTGTCGCTGGAGGACGCCGCCACCCTGGTGGCCGCGCGCGGCCGGCTGATGGGGGCGCTGCCCGCGGGCGGCGCGATGGCCGCGGTGGAGGCCACCGAGGAGGAGGCGCTGCGGCTGGTCGCCGAACTGCCCGGTGCCGCCGACCGGGTGGGCCTGGCCGCCGTCAACGGCCCTCGGGCAGTGGTGCTTTCCGGCGAGGAGGACACTGTCCAGGCCCTCGTGCGGCAACTCGCCGACCAGGGCCGGCGCACCCGGCGGCTGCGGGTCAGCCACGCCTTCCACTCGCCGCTCATGGAGCCCGTGCTCGCGGAGTTCCGGCGCGTCGCCGGCGTCCTGTCCTACCACCCGCCGGCTACGCCCGTCGTCTCCGCGGTCCACGGCCGCCTGGCCACCGCCGAGGAGCTGTGCGACCCGGAGTACTGGGTCGAGCACGTCCGGCGCACGGTCCGCTTCGACGACGTGCTCGGCTCCCTCGACGGCGCCGGGGTGCGCACCTGCCTCGAACTCGGCCCGGACGGCGTGCTGTCGGCGATGGCACGGGACCGCGCGGCGGACGCCGACGACGACGCCGCCGACGATGGCAGCGACGGCGACGGTGCCGCGCCGGTCTTCGCGCCGGTGCTGCGCCGTGACCGCGACGAGGCGCGCGAGGTGCTGTCGGCGGTCGCGCTGGCCCACACCCGCGGCGTCCCGGTGGACTGGGCCGCCTGCTACGCCGGGCGCGACGCGCGGCGGGTGGACCTTCCGACCTACCCGTTCCAGACCCGCCCGTACTGGCTGACCGATGCCGCCCGGCACGGCACCGACGCCTCGGGCCTGGGCCAGATCCCCGCCGGGCACCCGCTGCTCGGCGCGGTGCTGCGGCTGGCCGGCGGCACGGGCACCGTGCTGACCGGACGGGTGTCCCCGCACTCGCACCCCTGGCTCGCCGACCACGTGATCGGCGGTGTCCGCCTCGTCCCCGGCACGGCCTTCGTGGAGCTCGCGGTCCGGGCCGGCGACGAGGCCGGCTGCGGGACGGTCGAGGAACTGACGCTGCACAGCCCGCTGGTGCTGCCCGACAGCGGCGCCGCCGCGTTGCAGGTCGTGGTCGGCGAACCCGACGCGGCCGGCCGCCGCGCGGTCGCGGTCCACTCGCGCCCGGAGCACGCGCCGCCGGACGCCCCATGGGTCCGGCACGCCGAAGGCGTCCTGGCCCCCGGGTCGTCGGCGACCGACTCCCCGGCACCTGACTCCCCGGCGCCCGACTCCCCGGCGCTCAGCTCCCGCACGCCCGCCGGAGCAACGGCCGCCGGAACACCCGCCGCGGCGCCATGGCCCCCTGAGGGCGCGCGACCGCTCGACGTGAGCGGCCTCTACGACGACCTGGCCGACCACGGGTACGCCTACGGGCCCGCGTTCCAGGCGGTGCGCGCCGCCTGGCAGCACGGCGCGGAGATCCTCGCCGAGGTCGTACTCCCCGAAGCCGCGGGCGACGCGGCGGTGTTCGGGCTGCACCCGGCCCTGCTCGACGCGGCCCTGCACACCGCCGACCTGCTCGCGCCGGAGGAGGAGAAGGCGCGGCTCCGGCTGCCGTTCGCCTGGTCCGGAGTGACGCTGCACGCCGCCGGCGCGTCCTTCCTGCGGGTGCGGATCACGCCCGCCGGCACCGACACGCTGTCGCTGCGGCTCTCCGACGCGCAGGGGCGGCCCGTCGCCACCGTCGAGGGTTTCGCCCAACGGGCCGTCGACTCCGCGCAGTTGGCCGGGGCGGGCGCCGACGTGCCGCTGCGCGTCGAGTGGACCGCCGTCCCCGCCGGCCCGTCGCGGGCGACCCCCGGGTGGGTGTGCGCCGGGCCCGACCCGCTCGGGCTGGCAGCCGCGCTCGGCGCGCGACCCGCCGACGGCCCGGACGGGCTGTCCGGCGAGGCGGCCGGGGCGGTGTCCGGGGCGGTGCCCGGGGCGGTGCCCGGGGCGGTGCCCGGGGCGGTGGTGTTCGCGGTCCCCGCGACGCCGCCGGGTCCGGTCCCGCAGGCCGTACGGGCGGTCACCTCCTGGGCGCTGGAGCGGATCGGCCCGTGGCTTGCGGCCGATCACCCCGCCGCGTCCCGCCTGGTGGTGGTCACCCGCGGCGCGACCGCCGCCGGCCCGGGGGAGGAGGCCGACCTCGCCCAGGCGTCGCTGTGGGGGCTGCTGCGCTCCGCGCAGGCCGAACACCCCGGCCGGATCGTGCTGCTCGACCTCGGCGAGGACACCGGGCCCGAGGCCATACCCGGCGCCGTCGCCACCGGCGAACCCGAACTCGCCCTGCGCGGCGACCTCCTGCTGGCGCCGCGGCTCGCCGCCGGGCCGCGGCCCGACCCGGACGCGCCCTCGCCCTGGCCGGCCGACGGCACCGTGCTCATCACCGGCGGCACCGGCGGGCTCGGCGCGCTGGCCGCCCGCAGCCTGGTCACCGAGCACGGCGTGCGCCACCTGCTGCTCGCCGGCCGCCGCGGCGAACAGGCCCCCGGTGCAAAGGAGTTGAGCGAGGAACTGACCGCGGCCGGCGCGACCGTCACGATCCGCGCCTGCGACGTGGGCGACCGGCGGGCCCTCGCCGACCTGCTGGCCGCCATCCCGGCGGACCGTCCGCTCAGGGCCGTGCTGCACACCGCGGGCGTCATCGACGACGGCCTGTTCGCCGCCATGACCCCCGAGCGCGTGGACACCGTGCTGCGCCCCAAAGCGGACGCGGCCTGGCACCTGCACGAACTCACCCGTGACCTCGACCTGTCCGCCTTCGTGCTCTACTCCTCGGCGGCCGGTTTCCTCGACGGCGCCGGACAGGCCAACTACGCGGCCGCCAACGTCTTCCTCGACGCCCTGGCCGCCCACCGCCGGGCAGCCGGCCTGCCCGCCACCGCCATCGCCTGGGGCCTGTGGCCCGGCGACGCCGGCATGGGCGCCGCGCTGGACGCCGCCGCCCTGCGGCGCATCGCCCGGCTCGGCGTCGAACCCCTGACGGTGGCGGAGAACCTGGCCCGGCTCGACACCGCGGTCCGCACCGGCGAGCCGTACGCCGTGCCGCTGCGGGTGAACTCCCGCGCGCTGCGCGAGCGGCCGGACGGCGTGCCGCACGTGCTGCGCGGCCTGGTACGGGCACCGGCCCGGCGCACCGCGGCGGCCGAGGGCGGGCCGGGCGAGGGCGGCGCGGTCGCCGCCGAGCGGTCACTGGCCCGCCAGATCGCCGCCCTGCCCGAGGCCGACCGGGTCGCCGCCCTGCTGGACCTGGTGCGCGCCCAGGCGGCCGACGTCCTGGGGCACAGCGGGCCGCAGGACATCGACGCCAAGCGGGCCTTCAACGAGATCGGCTTCGACTCGCTGGCCGCGGTCGAACTGCGCAACCGGCTCAACGCGGCGACCGGGCTGCGGCTGACCGCCACGCTCGTCTTCGACCACCCGACACCGCGGGCCGTGGCCGAGCACATGGTGGCCAAGCTCTTCGACGGCGCCGCCACCGCGGCCACCGTCCTTCCCGGCGCCCCCGCCGACCCCGAAGAGCCGATCGCCATCATCGCCATGAGCTGCCGCTACCCCGGCGGCGTCCGCTCCCCTGAGGAGCTGTGGCGGCTGGTGGCCGACGGCGCCGACGCCGTGTCGTCCTTCCCCGACGACCGCGGCTGGGACGTCGAGGCGCTCTACGACCCCGAGCCGGGCAAGCCCGGCAGGACCTCCACCCGCGAGGGCGGGTTCCTCTACGACGCCGCCGACTTCGACCCGGACTTCTTCGGCGTCAGCCCGCGCGAGGCGCAGGCGATGGACCCGCAGCAGCGGCTGCTGCTGGAGCTGTCCTGGGAGGTCTTCGAGCGGGCCGGCATCGACCCGCACGCCGCGCAAGGCACGCCGACCGGGGTCTTCGCCGGCGTCATGTACCACGACTGGGCGGCCCGGATGGGCGACGTGCCCGAGGACGTCGCCGGGTACCTGGGCAACGGCGGCCTGGCGAGCGTCGTCTCCGGCCGGGTCGCCTACACCCTCGGCCTGGAGGGCCCCGCGGTGACCGTGGACACCGCCTGCTCCTCCTCGCTCGTGGCGCTGCACTGGGCGGCCCAAGCACTCCACCAGGGCGAGTGCACCCTCGCCCTGGCCGGCGGGGTCACCGTGATGTCGACACCGGACACCTTCGTCGACATGAACCGGCAGCGCGGCCTGGCGCCCGACGGCCGCTGCAAGTCCTTCGCCGCCGCGGCCGACGGCACCGGGTGGGGCGAGGGCGCCGGCGTGCTCCTGCTGGAACGGCTGTCGGACGCGCGGGCCAACGGGCACCGGGTGCTGGCAGTCGTCCGCGGCTCGGCGGTCAACCAGGACGGCGCGAGCAACGGCCTGACCGCCCCCAACGGCCCCTCGCAGCAGCGCGTCATCCACCAGGCGCTCGCCAAGGCCGGACTGTCGCCGGCCGACATCGACGCCGTGGAGGCGCACGGCACCGGCACCACCCTCGGCGACCCGATCGAGGCCCAGGCGCTGATCGCCACCTACGGCGAGCAGCGTCCCGAGGACGGCACGCCGCTGCTGGTCGGCTCGGTGAAGTCCAACCTCGGCCACACGCAGGCCGCCGCGGGCGTGGCAGGCGTCATCAAGACGGTGATGGCGATGCGCCACGCCGAACTGCCCAGGACCCTGCACGTCGACGCGCCCTCGCCGCAGGTCGACTGGTCGGCCGGCACCGTGGAACTGCTCACCGAGTCCCGCCCGTGGCCGGAACACCGCCGGCCCCGCCGGGCCGGCGTCTCCTCCTTCGGCATCAGCGGCACCAACGCGCACGTGATCCTCGAACACGTCCCGGCGGCCGAGGACGTGGCCGCGGCCGTCGCGGCTCCCGACGGAGGCGGCGACACGGACGGCACATCCCGTGCCGCGGGCGGCGCGCTTCCCTGGCTGCTGTCCGGCCACACCCCGCAGGCGCTGCGGGCGCAGGCCGCCCACCTGCTCTCCTGGCTCGACACGAACACCGGGCCGGGCGAGGACCCGACCCCGGGCGAGACCCCGGACACGAACGCGGGCGAGGTCCCGGACACGACCACGGGCGAGACCCCGGACCCGACCACGGGCGAGGTCCCGTACACCGGGGCCGACGACCTGCTCGGCCCGATCGCCCGCACTCTGGCCACCGGCCGCGCCGCCCTGGAACACCGCGCCGCGGTCGTCGGCGCGGACCGCGCGCAGATCGTCAGCGGCCTGCGCGCCGTGGCGGACGGCGCCACGGCGCCGCACACGGCCACCGCCACACCCGTCACCGGCAAGGTCGCCTTCCTGTTCACCGGCCAGGGCGCCCAACACGCGGGCATGGGACGGGAGTTGTATGAACGCCACCCCGTCTTCGCCGCAGCCTTCGACGAGATCGCCGCCGCCCTCGACGAGCACCTGGAACGCCCGCTGGCGGAGGTCCTCCGGGACACCGACGCCACCGACCTGAACACGACCGCGTACGCCCAACCCGCCCTGTTCGCCGTCGAGGTGGCCCTCTTCCGGCTGCTGGAGTCCTGGGGGGTGCGGCCGGACTACCTCGCCGGGCACTCCGTCGGCGAGCTGGCCGCCGCCTACGTCGCCGGCGTGTGGACGCCGGCCGACGCCGCGCGGCTGGTCGCGGCGCGCGGCCGGCTGATGCAGGCCCTGCCGGTGGGCGGGGTGATGGTCGCCGTACAGGCCGGCGAGCGGGACGTGCGCCCGCTGCTCACGCCGGGCGTGGGGCTCGCCGCGGTGAACGCGCCGGCCTCGGTGGTGCTCTCCGGCGTCGAGCAGGAGGTCGCGGCCATCACCGCCCGCCTGGCCGCCGACGGCCGCAGGATCACCGGGCTGCACGTCAGCCACGCCTTCCACTCGCCGCTGATGGAACCGGTGGTGGCGGAGTTCGCCCGGATCGCCGGCAGCCTGGCGTACGCCCCCGCCACGGTGCCGATCGTCTCCACCGTGACCGGCGCCCCCACCGACGACCTCGCCACGCCCGGGTACTGGGTGCGCCACGTCCGCGAGACCGTACGGTTCGCCGACGCGGTGCGCCACCTGCGGTCCCGAGGGGTGACGACGTTCGTCGAGATCGGCCCGGACGCGGTGCTCAGCGTCCTCGGCCCGCAGAACACCGGCGACGACCCCGACACCGACTTCGTGCCGCTCCTGCACCGCGGCCGTCCCGAGGCCGCCGAACTGGCCCTCGGAGTCGGCCGCCTCCACTCCCGCGGCACGACGGTCGACTGGCACGCCTTCTTCGCCGGGGTCCGGGACCGCCCGCTCGACCTGCCCACCTACGCCTTCCAGCGGCGCCGCTTCTGGCTGGACGCCGGCCGGCCCGCCGGCGACGTGTCGTCGGTCGGGCTCGGCACGGTGGACCACCCGCTGCTGGGCGCGGTGCTCACCGCCCCCGACGGGGACGGCGCGGTGCTCACCGGCCGGCTGTCGACCGCCACGCACCCCTGGCTGGCCGACCACGGAGTGCTGGGCGGCTGCCTGCTGCCGGGCACCGCCTTCGTGGAGATGGCGGTCCGCGCCGGCGACGAGTTCGGCTGCGGCCGCGTCGAGGAACTGACGCTGCACGCCCCGCTGCTCCTGCCGGAAAGCGGCGGCGTCGCGGTCCAGGTGGTCGTCGGCGCCCGCCAGGACTCCGGCGGCCGGACGGTGCGGGTCCACGCCCGCCCCGAAGGCCCGGACGGTGACGCGCCGTGGGTGCTGCACGCCGAGGGGACCGTCGTACCGGCGCTGCCCGCCCCCGCCCCCGAGGCCGGGCCGTGGCCGCCCGCCGGAGCCGTGCCGGTGGACGTCGCCGGCCTCTACGAACGCCTCGTGGACCGCGGTTACGCCTACGGCCCGGCCTTCCAGGGGCTCAAGGCTGCCTGGCGCGCGGACGACACGTGGTACGCCGAGGTGGAACCGCCCCAGGACGCGCTGGCCGACGCCGCCCGCTTCGGCCTCCACCCGGCGCTGCTGGACGCCGCCTCGCACGTGGACTTCCTTCCCCGCGACGGCGAGGCGGACGGCGACGGCACCCTCATGCCGTTCTCCTGGCGCGGCGTCACCCTGCACGCCTCGGGTGCCCGCGCGCTGAGGGTGCGGCTGCGCCCGGCCGGCGGCGCGGACGCCACGGCCCTGGACCTCGCGGACGCCGCCGGGCAGCCGGTCGCCACGGTCGAGTCCCTGGTGGCCCGGCCGGTCACCGCGGACCGGCTCGGCGCCCGCGGCACGGACGCGCCGGACCCCGTGCTGCGCGTGGAGTGGACACCGCTCACGGTCGCGGCGGGCCCGACCGCCCCCCGCGTCGCGCTCCTCGGCGACGCGCCGTTCGCCGCCACGGCCGAGCGGTACGCCGACATCGCGGCGCTGCTGGCCGCACTCGACGCGGGGGCGCCCGCACCGGACCTCGCCGTGCTGCCGACGCAAGCGTCGATACCGGTGCCGGCCGGCCCCGGGCCGGTGGCGGTGACCGAGGCACTGCGGGCGACCTGCGGGACCGCGCTGGACGCGGTGAACGCCTGGCTCGCCGACGACCGGCTCACCTCGACACGGCTGGCCGTGACGACCTCCGCGGCGGTGACCATAGGCGCGGGCGACGCCCCCGGCGACCTCGTCCAGGCCCCGGTGTGGGGCCTGGTGCGGGCCGCGCAGGCCGAACACCCGGGCCGGTTCGTCCTGGTGGACACCGACGGCACGGCGGCCTCGGACCGGGCGCTCGCCGCCGCGGCCGTCTCGGGCGAGCCCGAGACGGCGCTGCGCGACGGCGCCGTCCACGTGCCGCGGCTCGCCCGGGCCGCGGCCGGCGCGGGCGACGAGACCGCCGGCGTGGTCCTCGACCCGCGGGGGACCGTCCTGGTCACCGGCGGCACCGGCGGGCTCGGCGCCCTCCTCGCCCGGCACCTGGTCGCCGAACACGGCGTGCGCCACCTGCTGCTGGCCGGCCGGCGTGGCGCCGCCGCCCCCGGAGCCACCGCGCTGCACGAGGAACTGGCCGGGCTGGGCGCGCACGTCACCGTCGCCGCCTGCGACGTGTCGGACCGCCGGGCCCTGGCCGGTCTGCTCGCCGCCGTCCCCGCCGAGCACCCGCTGACCGCCGTGGTGCACGCCGCCGGGGTGCTCGACGACGGCCTGGTCGGCACGCTGACGCCCGCGCGCCTCGACCGGGTGCTCGCCGCGAAGGCCGACGCCGCCTGGCACCTGCACGAGCTGACCCGGGACACCCCGCTGCGCGCGTTCGTCCTGTTCTCCTCCGCCGCCGGCACCCTCGGCGCCGCCGGCCAGGCCAACTACGCCGCCGCCAACGTCTTCCTGGACGCGCTCGCCCGGCAGCGCGCCGCCGCGGGACTGCCCGCCGTGTCGATGGCGTGGGGCCTGTGGGCCCACGCGGCCGGGATGGGCGGGCGGCTGGCCGAGGCCGAGGTCCGGCGGATGCGCAGGGAGGGCTTTCCGCCGCTCGCCGACACCGACGGCCTCGACCTCTTCGACCGGGCCCTGCGGGCCGGCGAGCCGGCCCCGCTGCTGGTGCGCCTGGACCTGCCCGCGCTGCGGGCCCGCGCCGCGGCGCCCACCGGTTCCGTACCGCACCTGCTGCGCGGCCTGGTCCGGGGACCGGCGAGGCGCGCCGCCGGCGACGCCCCGGCGGGCGCGGCGGGGCCCGCCGACCGGATCGCCGCCATGCCGCCCGAGGCCCGCGCCCGCTTCGTGCTCGGCCTGGTGCGCGCCGAGGTCGCCGACGTGCTCGGGCACGACTCCGCGGCGGCGGTCGAACCGTCCCGGGCCTTCACCGAGTTGGGCTTCGACTCGCTGGCCGCGGTCGAACTGCGCAACCGCCTCGGCACGCGCACCGGGCTCGCCCTGCCCGCCACCCTCGTCTTCGACCACCCCAACGTGCGGGCCCTCGCGGACCACCTGCTCGCCCGGCTGACCGGCACCGGCACCGACGCCGAACCCGTGGCCGCGGACACCGCGGACCGGCCCGGCGACGAGCCGATCGCGATCGTCTCGATGGCCTGCCGCTTCCCCGGCGGCGTGGAGACCCCGGAGGACCTGTGGCGGCTGGTCGCCGACGGCGTGGACGCGATCGGCGACTTCCCGTCCGACCGCGGCTGGGACACCGACGCGATCTACGACCCCGAACCCGGGCTGCCCGGGAAGACCTACGTGCGGCGCGGCGGCTTCCTGCGCGACGCGACCGGGTTCGACCCCGAACTCTTCGGCATCATGCCCCGCGAGGCCGTCGCGATGGACCCGCAGCAGCGCCTGCTGCTGCACGGCGCGTGGGAGGCGTTCGAACGGGCCGGCATCGACCCGTCGTCCGTCCGCGGCAGCCGCACCGGGGTCTACGTCGGCGTGATGTACCACGAGTACGCCAGCCGGCTGCGCGACGTGCCCGACGACCTCTTCCCGTACCTGGGCAACGGCAGCGCCGGCAGCGTCGCCTCCGGCCGGATCGCCTACGCGCTCGGCCTGGAGGGGCCGGCGGTCACCGTCGACACGGCG
Organism: Streptomyces sp. NPDC088194; assembly: GCF_040702025.1. NCBI lineage: Bacteria > Bacillati > Actinomycetota > Actinomycetes > Kitasatosporales > Streptomycetaceae > Streptomyces > Streptomyces sp. NPDC088194. Next base: position 31,007 of record NZ_JBFBIV010000071.1, read on the forward strand.
TGCTCCTCCTCCCTCGTCGCCTTGCACACCGCCTGCCAGGCGCTGCGCCAGGGCGAGGTGGGCATGGCGCTGGTCGGCGGGGTCACCGTGCTGCCCACGCCGGAGGTCTTCGTGGAGTTCAGCCGCCAGCGCGGGCTCGCCGCCGACGGCCGCTGCAAGCCCTTCGCCGCCGCCGCCGACGGCACCGCGTGGTCCGAGGGCCTCGGCCTGCTGCTGGTCGAGCGCCTCTCCGACGCCCGGCGCCACGGCCACCCCGTCCTGGCCGTGGTCCGCGGCTCCGCGGTCAACCAGGACGGCGCGAGCAACGGCCTGACCGCGCCGAGCGGACCGTCGCAGCAGCGGGTGATCCGGCAGGCGCTGGCCGCGTCCGGTGTGGCCGCCGCCGACGTGGACCTGATCGAGGGCCACGGCACCGGCACCCGGCTGGGCGACCCGATCGAGGCGCAGGCCCTGCTGGCCACCTACGGCAAGGACCGCGCAGCGGACCGCCCGGCGTGGCTCGGCTCCGTCAAGTCCAACATCGGGCACGCCCAGGCCGCCGCCGGCGTCAGCGGCGTCATCAAGTCGGTGATGGCGCTGCGGCACCGCCTGATGCCCAGGACCCTGCACGTCGACCGGTCCACCCCGCAGGTGGACTGGGCCGGCGGCGTCGAGCTGCTGACCGAGGCCCGCGCGTGGCCCGGGACGGACCACCCGCGCCGCGCCGCCGTCTCCTCCTTCGGGCTGAGCGGCACCAACGCGCACGTCATCCTCGAAGAGGCCGCCGCCACCGACACGGCCGCCGTCATCGCACCGGAGGACCCGGCCGACCGGGACGTCCCGCCGCCCGGCGAGGGCTCCGCGCGGCCGTGGACCGCGCCGGTCCCGCTGCTGCTGTCCGCCCGGACCGCCGACGCCCTGCCGGGCCAGGCCCGCCGCCTCGCCGCGCACCTCGCGGACCCCGCCGCCCCCTCGCTGCTGGACGCGGGCTTCTCCCTCGCCACGTCGAGGGCCGCGCTGGACCACCGGCTGCTGCTGCCCGCCACCGACCCGGACGCGGCGCTGCGCGCGCTGGCCGCCGTCGCCGCGGGCGAGGCGCCGGCCGAGGCGATCACCGGCGCGGTGCGGACCGCGGGCGCCACCGCCTTCGTCTTCACCGGCCAGGGCGCCCAGCACCTCGGCATGGGCCGCCGCGCCCACCAGGCGTTCCCCGTGTTCGCGGCGGCGCTCGACGCGGTCTGCGCGGAACTGGACCGGCACCTGGACCGGCCGCTGCGCGAGGTCATGTGGGGCGACGACGAGGAGGCGCTGAACGCGACCGGCCACGCCCAGCCCGCGCTGTTCGCCGTCGAGGTGGCGCTGTTCCGGCTGTGGGAGTCGTGGGGGGTGCGCCCGGACTTCCTGGCCGGCCACTCCGTCGGCGAACTGGCCGCCGCCCACGTCGCCGGGGTGCTGTCCCTCGCCGACGCGGCGACGCTGGTCGCCGCCCGCGGACGGCTCATGCAGGCGCTGCCGCCCGGCGGGGCGATGGCCGCGATCCAGGCCACCGAGGAGGAGGTGGCGGCGGTCCTGTCCGGCCCGGCCGGCATCGCCGCCGTCAACGACCCGGCGTCGGTGGTCGTGTCCGGGCCGGAGCAGGCGGTCGCCGACGTCGTCGGCCACTTCGCGGCCGCCGGGCGCAGGACGAGCCGCCTGCGCGTCAGCCACGCCTTCCACTCGCCGCTGATGGAGCCCATGCTGGCCGAGTTCGGCGCCGTCGCCGCCGGCCTGACCTACGCCGCCCCGGCCGTCCCGGTCGTCTCGAACGTGACCGGGGAACTCGCCACCTCCCTGGACACCCCCGCGTACTGGGTGCGCCATGTACGGGAGGCGGTGCGCTTCGCCGACGGGGTGCGCTGCCTGCGCGCCCAGGGCGTGGACCGGTACCTCGAACTGGGCCCGCGCGGGGTGCTGTCGGCGATGGCCGCGGCCACCCTCGCGGACGGCGCGGACACCGATACCCGTACCGGCACCGACCCGGAGCCGGTCGTCGTGGCGGCGCTGCGCAAGGACACCGACGAGGCGCACAGTCTCGTCGCCGCGCTCGCCCGGCTGCACGCGGCCGGCACCCCCGTCGACTGGCGCTCCTTCTACGCCGGTTCCGGCGCCCGCCGGGTCGACCTGCCCACGTACGCCTTCCACTCCCGGCGGTTCTGGCTCGACGCCGGACCGGAGGCCGCGCCCCCGGCGACCGGCGGCCCGGCGACCGCCGACCCGGCACGGCTCGGGCAGGCCGCCGGCGGGCATCCGCTGCTCAGCGCGGTGCTGGAGACGCCGGAGGACGGGGGAGCGGTCCTCACCGGCCGGGTCTCGCTCGCCTCGCACGCCTGGCTCGCCGACCACGACGTGCTGGGCACGCCCCTGATGCCGGGCACCGCCTTCGTGGAGATGGCGTTGCGGGCCGGGCGCGCGGTGGGCTGCGCGACGCTGGACGAACTCGTCGTCGAGCGGCTGCTCCCGCTGCCGGCGAGCGGCGGCGTGGCCGTACAGGTCGCGGTCGGCGCGGCCGAGGAGGACGGCACGCGCCGGCTGACGGTCCACTCCCTCGCCGAGAGCGCCGCCCCGGGCAGCGGCTGGACCCGGCACGCCCAGGGACGGCTGTCGGCTCGCGACGCGGCGGCCGGCGATCAGGACCTCGCGGTGTGGCCGCCGGTCGGCGCCCAACCGGTCGACATCGCCCGCCTCTACCCCGCGCTGGCCGAACGCGGCTACCGCTACGGGCCGATGTTCCGCTGCCTGCGCGCGGTGTGGCGGCAGGACAAGGAGGTCTACGCCGAGGTCGCGCTGCCGGCCGAAGCCGCCGCGGACGCCGCCGGGTTCGGCCTGCATCCGGCGCTGCTGGACGCCGCGCTGGGCGCCACGGACTTCCTCGCCGGACGCACCCCGTGGGACACCGCCGGCTCCCCGCTGCCCTTCGCCTGGAGCGGGGTCGGCCTTCGGGCGCACGGCACGGACCGGCTGCGGGTCCGCCTGACCTGGCTCTCCTCGGACGAGGCGGCCGGCTCGGAGTCCGTCGCGCTGCGACTGGCCGACGGCGCCGGCCGGCCGGTGGCCACGGTGGAGTCGCTGGCCGTCCGCGCGGTGACCGCGGAGCAGGTCGCCGCCGCCTCGGGCGTGGCCGAACCCGGGCCGGCCGACCAGGTCTTCCGGCCCGGCTGGGCGGAGACGGAGCCGGCCGCCGGGTCCGAGCCGTCCGGCCGCTGGGCGGTGCTCGGCGGCGACGGGACGTGGACGGACGCGCTCGGCGCGGCGGTGACCTCGTACGCCGACGTGTCCGCGCTGGCCGCCGCCGTAACGGCGGGTGCGCCGCTGCCCCGGGCCGTGGTCGCGCCGTGTGCCGCGTCCGCCGGCGACACCCCGCAGGCGGTGCGGGAGGCGGCCGAAGGCACCCTGACCCTCCTTCAGGAGTGGTTCGGGCACGCGGTCCTGGCCGACGCGGTCCTGGTGGTCGCCACCCGGCACGCGGCCGCGTTCGACGGCGGCGCCGTCGATCCGGCGCAGGCGTCGCTGGGCGGCCTGGTGCGCGCCGCGCAGGCGGAGCACCCCGGCCGGGTCGTCCTCGCCGACCTCGACGGCTCGCACCGGGCGGTTCGGGCGCTGGTCGGGGCCGTCGCCGGCGGCGAACCGGAGGTGGCGGTGCGCGGCAGCCGGGTGTTCGTGCCGCGGCTGGAGCCGGTGCCGGCGCCCCCGACGGGAGCCGGGTCGCCGTGGGACGCGGACGGGACCGTGCTGGTCACCGGCGCGACCGGCGGCCTGGGGCCGCTCTTCGCCCGGCACCTGGTCGCCGAACACGGCGTGCGGCACCTGCTGCTGACCAGCCGGCGCGGGCCCGACGCCCCCGGCGCGGACGCCCTGCGGGCCGAACTGGCCGCGCTGGGAGCCGACGTGACGGTGACCGCGTGCGACGCCGCCGACCGCGACGCGCTCGCGGCGCTGCTGGCGGCGGTGCCCGCCGACCACCCGCTGACGGCCGTGGTCCACGCGGCCGGCGTCCTGGACGACGCCCTGCTCGGCTCGATGACGCCGCGGAAGCTTGCGGCCGTGCTGCGGCCGAAGGTCGACGCGGCCTGGAACCTGCACGAACTGACCCGTGACCTGCCCCTGTCGGCGTTCGTGCTGTTCTCCTCCGCGGCCGGCTTCCTGGACTCCGCGGGCCAGGGCAACTACGCCGTCGGCAACCTCTTCCTCGACGCGCTGGCCCGGCGCCGCAGGGCCGCACGGCTCCCGGCGACGTCCCTGGTGTGGAACCTGTGGGAGTCCGACGGCGGCGGCATGGCGGCCCGCACGGACGAGTCCGTCGGCCGCCGCCTGCTGCGGATGGGCATGCCGCCGATCCGCCCCGCCGAGGGCCTGGCCCTGTTCGACGCGGCGATGCGGCTGGCCGAACCGGTGCTGGTGCCCCTGCCGGTGGCCCGGGCCGGCAGCGGCCTCTCACCCGACGACGTGCCCCGCGCGCTGCGTGCCGTCCTTCCCGCGCCGGCCCGTGCGCTGCCGTCCGCGGACGGCGTCCGGTCCGCCGCGGCATCGCCGGCGGCGGGCGAACCGGCCGCCGAGGGGCCCTCGCTGCCGGAGCGGCTGGCCGGCGCCACCGACACGGAGCGGCAGCGCCACCTGCTGGACCTGGTCCGCGAGCACGTCGCCGTGGTGCGGCACGACGAGCCCGCCGCGGTCGAACCCGGCAAGGGCTTCACCGAGATGGGCCTGGACTCGCTCGCCGCGATCGAACTGCGCAACCGGCTCGCCACCGCGACCGGCCTGCGGCTGCCGGCCACCTTGATGTTCGACTACCCGACACCGACGGAGCTGGCCGAGTTCCTGCTCGCCGAACTCCTCCCCGACATCCCGCAGGCCCCGGCCGAGTCCGCCCTCGACGACGAGGCGGTCCGTACGGCCCTGCTCGCCATCCCGGTGGGACGGCTGCGCGAGTCCGGGCTGCTGGAGCGGCTGCTCACCCTCACCGGGCCGCCGCAGCCGGGGGCCGCGGCCGAGGCCGCGCCGGGAGACGGCGCCGGCGCCGCGCCGGACGCCGACGCCCTCAAGACCATGGCGGTCGACGACCTGGTCCGCACCGCACTCGCCGCAGCCGAGTCGAACCGAGCCGGAGGCTGACCCAGATGGAAGTGGACCGGATAGTCGAAGCGCTGCGCAAGTCGCTGATCGACAACGAGCGCCTGCGCGAGCACAACGAGGAACTGGCGAGGGCCGCCGCCGAACCGATCGCGGTCATCGGCATGGCCTGCCGCTACCCGGGCGGCGCCGACTCCCCCGAGGGGCTGTGGCGGCTGGTCGCCGAAGGCCGGGACGCCGTCACCCTCTTCCCGGGCGACCGCGGCTGGGACACCGCCGGCATCTACGACCCCGAGCCCGGGGCGCCGGGCAAGAGCGTCACCCGTGAGGGCGGGTTCCTGCACCAGGCGGGCGACTTCGACGCCGACCTGTTCGGCATCTCCCCGCGCGAGGCCCAGGAGATGGACCCGCAGCAACGGGTGCTGCTGGAAGTGACCTGGGAGGCCGTCGAGAACGCCCGGATCGACCCGCTGTCGCTCAAGGGCAGCCGGACGGGGGTCTTCGCCGGGCTGATGTACCACGACTACGACGGCGCCGACGGCAGCGGCAGCCTGGTCAGCGGCCGGGTCGCGTTCACCCTCGGCCTGGAGGGGCCGGCCGTCACCGTGGACACCGCCTGCTCCTCCTCGCTGGTCACCGCGCACCTGGCCGGCCACGCGCTGCGCACCGGGGAGTGCTCGCTGGCGCTGGCGGGCGGCGTGACGGTGATGTCGACGCCGGAGACGTTCGTCTACTTCAGCAAGCAGCGCGGGCTGTCCCCGGACGGGCGCTGCAAGTCCTTCGCCGCCTCCGCGGACGGCACCGGCTGGGGCGAGGGCGCCGGCGTCCTGGTGCTGGAGCGGCTGTCGGACGCGCTGCGCAACAACCGGCGGATACTGTCGGTGATCCGCGCCTCGGCGACCAACCAGGACGGCGCCTCCAGCGGCATCACCGTCCCCAACGGCCCGTCGCAGCAGCGCCTGATCCGGCAGACCCTGACCGCCGCCGGCCTGCGGCCCGACGACGTGGACGCCGTCGAGGCGCACGGCACCGGCACCCGGCTGGGCGACCCGATCGAGGCGCAGGCCCTGCTGGCCACCTACGGCCGCGACCGGCCCGAGGACCGGCCGCTGTGGCTCGGCTCGGTCAAGTCCAACATCGGCCACACCCAGGCCGCCGCCGGGGTCGCCGGCATCATCAAGATGACCCAGGCGATCCGGCACGGCCTGCTGCCGATGACGCTGCACGTCGACGAGCCCACCCCGCAGGTCGACTGGGGCGCCGGCGCGGTACGGCTGCTGACCCGGCCCGAGCCGTGGCCCGAGACCGGCCGGCCGCGCCGCGCCGCCGTCTCCTCGTTCGGCATCAGCGGCACCAACGCGCACCTGATCGTGGAGCAACCGCCGCCCGACAACGCCCACCTGACCGTGGAGCAGCCGCCCGCCGGCAGCGCGGAGGTGGCGCGGTGACGACAGCGCGCACCTCCGTGCAGCGCCCCGGGCCGACCGCCGCGACGCAGCCGGACCCCGCCGTGTTCCGGCAGGTCCTGGGCTTCTTCTGCACCGGCGTCACCGTCATCACCGCCGCCGACCGCGGCCGGCCGGCCCCGGTCGGCCGGACGGCCGTCGAACCGGTCGGGTTCACCTGCCAGTCCTTCGGATCGCTCTCCCTCGACCCGCCCCTGGTGGTCTTCTCCGCCTCGCGCGACTCCACCTCCTGGTCGCGTATCCGCTCCTCCGGCGCCTTCTGCGTCAACGTCCTCGGCCGGGACCAGGAGGCGCTGTGCCGGGCCTTCGCCGTGAGCGGCGCCGACAAGTTCGCCGGCGTCGAGTGGAGCCCGGGCCCGGCCACCGGCTCGCCCCGGATCGCCGGGTCGGTGGCCTGGGTGGAGTGCGTCATCGAGGCCGTCCACCCGGGCGGCGACCACAGCATCGTGGTGGGCGGGGTACGGGCCCTGGACATCGCCGATTCGCCCGTGGAACCCCTGCTCTTCTACCGCTCCGCCTTCCGCGGTATGGCCCCTAGCGGACCAGGGGTCACCCCGGCACCCCCCTGATGCGGCCGCGGCCACCCCAGAGCGCCGCCGGGTCCGGCCGGAGCCGGTGCGGGCCCCCCTACCGTGTCAACGCCGACGAGAGGAATGGACATGCGATTCGGTCTCAGCTATCACCACCAACTTCCCAGGCCCTGGGCCGAGGACAGCGAGGAACGGCTGCTCAAGGAGTCCCTGGAACAGATCGAACTGGCCGACCGGATCGGTATCGACTGCGTCTGGGCGACCGAGCACCACTTCCTGGAGGAGTACTCGCACGGCTCGGCTCCCGAGGTGTTCCTCGCCGCCGCCGCGGCCCGGACGAAGAACATCCGGCTCGGCCACGGCATCGTCTCGCTGCCCCCGGCGGTGAACCCGCCGGCCCGCGTCGCGGAGCGGCTGGCCACCTTGGACCTGATCTCCGGCGGCCGGGTGGAGTTCGGCTCGGGACAGGGCAGTTCGCAGCTGGAGCTCGGCGCGTTCAACGTCGAGCGGGCGACCAAGCGCGAGCAGTGGCGCGAGGCGCTGGGCGTCATCGTCAGGCTGCTCACCGAGACGCCGTTCACCGGCCACAAGGGCCAGTGGATCGACATGCCGCCGCGCAACCTGGTGCCCAAGCCCAAGCAGAAGCCGCACCCGCCGCTGTGGGTGGCCTGCAGCGTCCGCGAGACCATCGAGACGGCCGCCCGCAACGGGCTCGGCGCGCTGTCGTTCTCCTTCGCCTCCCCCGAGCAGGCCAAGGAACGCGCGGACGCCTACTACGCCATCATCAACTCCGAGGAGTGCGTGCCGGCCGGACTGAGCGTCAACCCCAACTTCGCCGTCGTCATGCCGCTGATGTGCCACCACGACGAGGAGACGGCCGTCGACCGGGGCCTGGAGGGCGCCCACTTCTTCGCCTACACGCTGATGCACTACTTCGTCTTCGGCCAGCACCACCCCGGCACCACCGACATCTGGCAGACGTTCCAGCAGACGAAGGAGGCGATGGGCTTCACCCGCAACCCGGCGCCCATCGACCCCTCCGCCGAGCCGGACCCGATGGCCCAGCAGATGATCGACCAGCTCACCGCGCTGCGCCGGGGGATCGGCACCCCGGACCAGATCGCCGCCATGCTCACCGAGTACGAGGCGGCCGGCGTGGACCAGGTCGTCTTCCAGGTACAGCTCGGCAAGACCAAGCACGAGCACGTCATGGAGTCCTTGCAGCTCTTCGCCGACGAGGTGCTGCCGCGGTTCGTCGAGGGCCGCGAGGAGCGCGAGGCGGCCAAGCGCGAGCGGCTGTCCGTCCCGGTCAAGGAGGCCCTCGCCCGGGTCGAGCCGGCCTCCGTCGACGTCTCCGACTACGTCATCGGGAACGAGCTGTCCACGTCCTGACGCGACGCCGACACGTCAACTCCCCCCTGCCCCAGCCTCGTCCCGAAACGGAGGCCGACCCGACATGCCCGTGACCCCGGTCGACAGCGGCACCTGGATTCGCCGGTTCCACCCGGTGCCGGAGCCGGCACCGCGCCTGGTGTGCTTCCCGCACGCGGGCGGATCGGCGTCGTACTTCTTCCCGGTCTCGCGGGCGCTCGCCCCCCGCGTCGAGGTGCTGGCCGTGCAGTACCCGGGCCGGCAGGACCGCCGTACCGACCCGCTCATCGACGACGCCGAGCAGCTCGCCGACCGGGTCACGGCCGCCCTGGGCCCGTGGACCGACCGGCCGCTGACGTTCTTCGGCCACAGCCTGGGCGCCGTCGTGGCGTTCGAGGTGGCTCGGCGGCTCCAGGACGCCGGACGCCCCGTCGACGGCCTGATCGCCTCCGGCCGCCGCGCCCCGTCCCGCTTCCGCGAGGAGCGGGTGCACCTCGGCACCGACGCGCAGGTGCGCGACGAGCTCAGCCGGCTGAACGGCACCGACGCCAGGGTGCTGGCCGACCGGGAACTGCTCGCGTCGCTGCTGCCCGCGGTCCGCAGCGACTACAAGGCCGTGGAGACCTACCGGTACCGGCCCGGCCCCGCGCTGGGCTGCCCGCTGCTCGTCCTCACCGGCGCGGACGACCCGCACGTCACCGCCGACGAGGCCGAGGCATGGCGGGAGCACACCACCGGCCCGTACGAGGTGCGGGTGTACCCCGGCGGCCACTTCTTCCTGACCACCCACGCGACCGCGGTGACGGAACTGATCGCCGCGCGCATCACGCGATCCGAGAGGGACAACGCCCCATGACCGACGTCGAACCCGAGGTGGACCCGGCGGCCGAGCCGCTGCTCTTCCCGCTGCCCCGCAAGGACCCGCTGGCCATGCCGCCGGAGTACGCCGGCCTGGTGGGCGGCGGCTGCCCCGTACGGGGGGTGATGCGCCAGGGCGGCCGCAAGGTGTGGGCGCTGTCCCAGCACGAGCACGTACAGCAGGTGCTCGCCGACGCCACGCTCAGCTCCAACGGCAAGCACCCGGCGTACCCGATCGTCTTCCCCATCCCGGAGGAGTTCATCGACATCGTCGAACTCCCGCTGGTGGCGATGGACCCGCCCGGGCACACCGTGCAGCGCCGGCTGCTGATCCCCGAGTTCACCGCGAAGCGGATACAGACGCTGCGCCCGCGCATCCAGCAGCTGGTCGACGAGCGGATCACCGCGATGCTGGAGAAGGGCGGCCCGGTCGACCTGGTCCGCGAGCTGGCGGTCCCGCTGCCGTGCGGGCTGTTCTGCGAACTGCTCGGCGTACCCGGCACCGACGCCGACTTCTTCCGCCGGTTCGCCGAGGCCACCACCAACCGCAACGCCACCCCCGAAGAGGCCGGCGCCCTGCACCTGGAGATGGACGCCTACCTGGAACGCGTGGTCACCGAGAAGACCAAGAACCCCGGCGACGACCTGCTCAGCCGGGTGATCCGGAAGAACGCCGAGGAGCCCGACGAGGCCAAGCGCCTGAAGCACTCCAGCCTCGTCACCGTGGCGAAGATGCTGGTCTACGGCGGCTTCGACACCACCGCCAACATGATCTCGCTCGGCACGGTCGTGCTCCTGCAGCACCCCGAGCAGCTCGCCGAGATCCGCGAGAACCCGGAGCTGACCTGGAACGCCATCGACGAACTGCTGCGCTTCCTCAGCATCGAGGACGCGGCCACCGTCCGGGTGGCGACCAGGGACCTGGAGATCGGCGGCGTCCTCATCCGCGAGGGCGAGGGCATGGTCGCCCTCAACGGCGCCGCCAACTGGGACGAGAAGGTCTTCCCCGACCCGGGTGCCTTCGACATCCACCGAGAGACCAAGGGCCACCTCGCCTTCGGCTACGGCATGCACCAGTGCCTGGGTGCCAACCTCGCCCGGGTCGAGCTGGAGATCGTCTTCAACACGCTGCTCACCCGCATCCCCGGCCTGCGGCTGGCCGAGCCCGTCGAGCAGTTGCCCTTCAAGCACGACGCGCACATCTACGGCATCTACGAGCTGCCGGTCACCTGGTGACGGGAGACCGACAGATGCGCGTGCACGTCGACCACGAACGCTGTGTCGGCTCCGGGTCCTGTGTCTTCAGCGATCCGTCCGTCTTCAGCCAGGACGACGAGGACGGCCGTGTCGTCCTTCTGATCGATCCGCACGTGGACCCCGACCGCCGGCAGTCCGTCCGGGACGCGGCCTTCCGCTGCCCGGTGGGCGCCATCACCGTCGCCGAGTGATGTCGCCGGCTCGTCCACCCGCCCGGCCAGTCAACCACCGCTGCGCACCTGGGTGTGCGCGAAACCATAGGAGCCCCGCGTGACTGCACGCACCCGGCACTACCTCGTCACTCCCGCCGGAGTCGGGAACTACGGCGACGAGCTGATCGCCAAGATGTGGCTGCGCCACCTCGCCAAGGTCGCCCCCGACGCGGAGGTCGTCATCGACTGCGCCGGCCCCGACGTGGTCGCCCGACGGTTGCAGGGCATCCACCCGAGGGTCCGCTTCGTGGCCACCCTGTGGCGGCTGTGCGCCTTCATGTGCATGGACAAGAACGTCGAGGAGTCCGTCGCCTTCGTCGAGCGCTCCGTCGCCGACCCGGCCTCGGTCCCCGACCTGACCGAGGGCATTGAGGAGCTGCGGCGGGCCGACACCATCCACATCGTCGGCGGCGGCTTCATCAACAGCCACTTCGCCCGGCTGCTGAGCATGCTCGCCGCCGCGCCCGCGGCCGCCGCCCACTCCGGGGCGCTCACCGCCTTCACCGGCCAGGGCCTGTGGCCGCTGGCCCCGGGCACCGAGGACCTGGCCCGTCGGCTCATCTCCCGGTTCGGCATCGCGGACGTGCGCGACTCGGTGACCTACGACTTCCTCAAGGGCATCGACGCCGCCGTGCAGAGCCCGGACGACATGTTCCTGAACATCTCGCCGGACCTGTTCCGTGCCGACGCGGACGCCCCCGAGGTGATGGTCAGCCTGCAGACGAAGTTCTCCGAGGTCGACACCTCCGACCTGGTCGACTACGTGGCCGGCATGGTCAAGGCGTGGGGAGTCGACCGGGTCGGGCTGATCGAGTCCTCGCCCGACTTCGACAAGGAGGTGATGGAGCTCGCCGAGCAGCGCATGCCGGTGGCCCGCCGCTACACGATGGACGAGCTGCTGGAGTCCGGCCTGCCGGCCAGCCCCGGGCAGACCTGGATCGCCACCCGCTTCCACCCGCACCTGTTCGCCGCGGCACGGGGTGCCTCGGGCGTGGCGGTCAGCATCGCGCCGGACTACCTGGGGGTCAAGCACCGCTCCCTGCTGGAGTGCGGCTCGCGCTGGACGCTGGTGGAGAAGCTGGAGGGAGTGCCGGAGCGGCCCACGCAGGGCGGGTTCACCCCGGCCGAGCTGGAGGGCCTGCGCGTGGCCAAGGCGAAGATCGCGGACAGGATCTACCCGGCTTCCTGACGGCTGCCGCCGCACCACCAGTACCGCCGGCACTACCGGCAGTACCAGCACTACCGGCACCACCAGAACCACCAGAACCACCAGAACCACCAGAACCACCCACGGACCTCCCGGGCGCGCCCGCGGTTCCCCTGTCGGGAGCCGGGCGGCAGGCCGGGAGGTCCGCGCGTCGTTCTAGACGGCCGTATGTATTGGTCGCTCGTCCGTCCTGTACAAGCGACTTACACGGACGTATGATTGACGGCATGACAGAAACCCGCACGCGAGCCGGGGGCCGGGAGTGGACCGCCCTCGTCGTGCTCCTGCTGCCGCTCCTGCTGGTCTCCATGGACGTCTCGGTGCTGTTCTTCGCAGTGCCCTACATCACCCGCCAACTCCAGCCGAGCAGCACCCAGCAGCTGTGGATCTTCGACATCTACGGCTTCGTGCTGGCCGGCATGCTGATCACGATGGGCTCCCTCGGGGACCGGATCGGTCAGCGGCGGCTGTTGCTGACCGGCGCGGTGGCGTTCAGCGCGGCGTCGTTCATGGCCGCCTACGCCTCCAGCGCCGGCATGCTGATCGCGGCTCGCGGCATCCTCGGCATCGCCGGTGCCACGCTGACGCCGACCACGGCCGGGCTGATCCGCAACATGTTCAACGACGAGAAGCAGCGGCAGACGGCCATCGCCATCTGGGCCGGCGGCCTGGCCACCGGCGTCTCGTTCGGGCCGGTGATCAGCGGCCTGCTGCTCGCGCACTTCTGGTGGGGCTCGGTCTTCCTGATCAACATCCCGTTCATGGTGCTGCTCCTGGTCGCGGCGCCGCTCCTGGTCCCGGAGGCGCGGCCGCGGAAGACCGGCGGGATGGACTTCGTCAGCTCCGTCCTGTCCCTGCTGGCCATCCTGCCGATCATCTACGGCGCCAAGGAGATGGCCACCTCGGGAGTGAACACGCTGCGGGTGGCCAGCCTCGTGGTCGGTCTGGTCTTCGGCGTGCTGTTCGTGCTGCGGCAGCGCCGGCCCGACCCGATGATCGACCTCAACCTGCTGCGCAGCCGAGCGGTCAAGGGCCCGATCCTCACCAAGTTCATCGCCAACCTGACCATGTCCGGCACGGCGATCCTCACCGCCCAGTACCTCCAACTGGTGCACGGCCTCAGCCCGCTGGCGGCCGGCCTGTGGAGCCTGGTGCCGTCGATCGGGGTGGGCGTCACCACGCCGGTGAGCACCATCCTCCTCAAGCGCGGGGTCGATCGCAGCCACCTGATCAGCGGCGCGTTCGTGCTCGGGGTCGCCGCCTTCGGGGTGATGACCCAGGTGCAGAGCGACTCGCAGCTGTGGGTCGTGCTGCTCGCCTCCACGCTGCTGGCCGGCGGCATGGTCGTGGTGATGACGCTCGGCACCGAACTGCTGATCGGCGCCGCCCCGCGCGAACGCGCCGGCACCGCCTCGGCGATCCTGGCCACCGGCACCCAGTTCGGCGGCGCGATGGGCATGGCCGTCCTGGGCACCATCACCACCGCCGTCTACCGGCGCCACATCACCGGCAGGCTGCCCGCCTCCGTGGACGCCGACAAGGTGCACGCCGCCCGGCAGACGCTCGGCGGGGCGACCGTCGTCGCCCAGTCCGTTCCCGGCCGGGCCGGCGCCGCGGTGCTGGCCGCCGCCCGGGACTCCTTCACCGCGGGCATCCACGTCGCGGCCGTCACCGCCGCCGTCCTGATGGCCCTGTCCGCGCTGCTGTCCGCGCTCTTCCTGCGGCGGGTCCGGCCCCAGGAGGCGCAACAGGGCGGCGCCGCGCCGAAGGCGCGCGAGAAGTCCCGTGGCGCCGCTCCGGCGGGCGCGCCCGCCGCCATGGAGGAGGACCGCGGGCCGTCGCAGGCGCCCCGGCCGTCGCACGGCTGACCCCTTGACCGCCGTTCGCCCACGCGCCCCCGTCGCGGACGAACGGCTCACCCAGAAGGCTCCCGCCGGTCCTGCGGGCGGGTGCCTTCGCCGTGCGCGGTGC
>NZ_JBFBIV010000072.1:0-44374 GCF_040702025.1 Streptomyces sp. NPDC088194
CCCACACGGATCCATCTGCCCTGTCGACGAAGACGGGATCGTCGTTCACCTTGCCCAGGCAGAACCAGTTGTCGCGCTCGAGACCCTCGCGGGCCGGTCCGGGCCACCGCCGGTTGCCGGTGCCGGGGCGCGCACGCAGCCGGAGGTCACCCGATCCAGGGTGCGAGGCCGGCCTGGACGGCGTCCGCGGTGGCCGGGCCGGCCCAGGCGACGTAGCCGTCGGGGCGGACCAGGACGGCATCCGTCGCCGCGCCGCCGTTGCCGTCACCGCCGCCATCGGTGGGAGGGGTGCGACGGGCCACCACCAGGCGGTCCTTGCGGTCGGCGAGGCCCGCCAGCAGGTCGGCCGGGTCGTCGTCGGCCGGGCGGGTGTCCGCGGCGGCGCCGGCTGCCGCGGCTGCGGGAAGGGCCAGGACGAACCGCCCCTCGCGCAGCAGTTCGTAGAGCCGGCCCGCGTCCAGCTCCAGATCCGGGGCGCGCCTGCCGACGTCGCGACCGGCGCCGCGGGGGGCGGGATACGAGTAGCCGATGCCGGTGATCTCGCCGACGGCCTGCCGCGTCACCGGCCGGACGTGGGTGACCACGAGTTTCCGCAGCGTGCGCAGCGCGACCTCCAGCGGATTGTGCGCCATCGCCAGCCGCAGGTTCAGGCCGCTGGTGCGCAGGACGGCCCGGCCGATCGGGTGGCGCTCGCTGTGGTAGCTGTCCAGGAGGGTGTCGTCGCCCCAGCCGCCGAGCACCGCGGCGAGTTTCCAGCCGAGGTTGGCGGCGTCCTGAAGGCCGGTGTTCATGCCCTGGCCGCCGGCCGGCGAGTGCTGGTGGGCGGCGTCCCCCGCGAGGAACACCCGGCCCACCCGGTACCGCGGCACCTGGCGTTCGTCGCTGTGGAACCGGGAGAGCCAGCGCGGGTCGTGCATGCCGTAGTCGCTGCCGAAGGCCCGCTCGATGATCGACCGCAGCTCCTCGAACTCCAGCGGGGAGTCGTCCGGTTGGCCCCGGTGGGCGCGGTCCCAGCCGCCGACCCGCCACCAGCCGTCGCCGAACGGGGCGATGAAGCCGAACGCGTCGCCGGTGCCGTGCACGCGGACCACCAGTTCGGGCTCCTCGGTGAACTTCACGTCGGCGAGCGCGACCGACCGTATGACGACCTTGCCGGGGAAGGGCAGCCCCAACGCCTCGCGCACCGCGCTGCGTACGCCGTCGGCGCCCACGAGGTAGGCGGCGCGCACCGTCGTCTCCCCGCGGGCCCCGCCGGTGCCGGTGTCGCGGCCGGGGTCGGCATCGGCATCGGTGTCGGCATCGGTGTCGGTGTCGGTGTCGCGCACCGAGACGGTCACCCCGTCGGCGTCCTGCGTCAGGCCGTGGACCTCGGTGCCGTAGCGGATCGTGGCGCCCTGCTCCAACGCCCGGCGCAGCAGCAGCTTTTCCACCTCGTACTGCGGGGTGACCAGCAGGAACGGGAACCGCGAGGGCAGTTGGCCGATGTCGAACGGTATGGCGCCGAACAGCCGCAGCTCCCGGATGACCTGTCCGGTGGGGACCAGCTCGTCCGCCAGGCCCCGGGCGTCGAGGAGTTCGAGGGTACGGGCGTGGACGCCGAAGGCCCGGGTGAGGTTGCTGACGCCTTCCGGGCGCCGTTCGAGGACCACCACGTGCACGCCGGCAGCCGCGAGGTCGCCCGCGAGCAGCAGCCCGCTCGGGCCGGCGCCGGCCACCACGACCGTGCGGGAGGGCGGTTCGGCCGCACCCGTGCCGGTGCGGTGCCGAGGTTCCTGGGACATGCGCGACTCGCTTCCTGAAGAGAAGACGGGGCAACGCGTGCCGGCCCGGAGTCGGCGGTGCGGCGGGAGCGCGGCGGGCACCGCGGGCTCCGCGGAACAGGGGGCGCGGGGCCGGCTCGCGACACGTCTCATCCTGCTCCGCGTCTGTGAACCCCGTGCTGCGACGGCATGTCAGCCCCCGGGCTCCGGGTACGGGCCACCACGGGCTGCCGGTCTCGGCGCGGGTCCCTTCGCAGCCGCCTACCGTGCCGCCCGGCGGGCCGCGGCCAAGTCGGTGACCAGGAGCTCCTCGACGGGGACCGAAGGGTCCGAGTACTGGCCCGACAGGCAGACCGGCCCGTGGTAACCGAGCTCGGCCAGTACCTCCAGCGCGGTGGCCCAGTTGGCGAGCCCCTCCTCGCCGGGAACGAACCAGGTGCGCCAGCGGTCGCCGGTGGAGGAGCGGCCGGCTTCCATCGGGGCGTAAATGGCGTTCTTGAGGTTGACGATGCCCAGCCGGTCGGCCGCAAGCGGCAGGGTGACCCTCGGGTCGTCGCCGGCCAGCGCGTCGTGCGCGGCGTCCCAGACCAGCCTGAAGTGCGCGGAGGGCAGGCCGTCGAGGAGGGCCAGCACCCCGAGCGTGGACGAGACGTAGCTCCCGTGGTGAGGCTGCACACCGACCTGCACGGAATACCGCTCGGCGAGCGGCGCCGCCGCTTCGAGCCAGGCGCGTGCGCGGTGTGCGGACGCCGCGTAGCCGTCCGGGCCGAGTGCTGCCATCACCCGGATCATGGGGACTCCCGCGGCGGCGCACGCCGCGAAGAAGGACTCGTCGAGTTCACCGGCGACGCTGATCACTTCGACGCCGTCGTCCTTCAACCGCTGGGTGAGCCTGGGCAGTTCCCGCTCGGCCACGGCGGGCGTCACATACGAGGTGTCCCGCACGGGTACCTCGGCGCCGGCGAAGCCCAGGCCGGCGACGAGGGGTCCGAGCCGGTCGCCGGGGAGTTCGGACCAGGGTTTGGTGAAGACGGACCACAGGAATGTCATGGTTCAGCGGCCTCCGAGTCCGCTCATGGTGATGCTCGTCGTGGGAGGGACCTGCGCCGTCGCCGGCCCGGAAGGCGGCCCTGTTCGGCCCGGACGGCGGTCCCGTTCGGCCGGGACGGCGGCCCTGTTCGGCCCGGACGGCGGTCCCGTTCGGCCGGGACGGCGGCCCTGTTCGGCCCGGACGGCGGTCCGGGCCGGGTCACCCGCGGCTCAGGCTTTCGCTTCGGCGCGGATGCGCTCCTCGTCGACCTCCACGCCGAGCCCGGGCGTGGTGGGCACGGTCGCTGTGGCCGCGGTGACGGACAGCCCTTCGACGTAGAGGTCGGCGAGCAGTTCCGGGCCGTTCAGCTCGGCCGGCAGGGCCAGCTCCAGCTGGCTGAACAGGTGCAGCGCCGCGGCGAACCCGATGCCGCAGTCGGTCAGACCGCTGCCGAGCACTTCGAGCCCGTTGGCCGCGGCGAGTTGCGCGGTCTTGAGGGCGTTGCGGATGCCGCCGGACTTGCAGATCTTGACCACCACCAGATCCGCGGCATCCAGGCGCAGGCACCTGGCCAGGTCCCGTGCGGTGAAGCACCCCTCGTCGATGGCGACCGGCAGAGCGGTCATCTGCCGCAGCCGCCGCATGCCGAGCGTGTCCGTGCTCGGCACGGGCTGCTCCACGCAGTGCAGGGTCGAGATGTCCCGGAGCCGGTCCAGGAGACGCAGCAGCGCGGTGGGACGGTAGGACTGGTTGGCATCCAGCCAGATCGGCTTGTCGCCGGCCACGCCCGCCACGGCCGTGACCGCCGCGGCGTCGGCGACGGGGTCGCCGGCGATCTTCACCTTGTACGCGCCGTAGGCGCGGGATTCCTGGGCGTGGGAGCGGACGGCGGCGGGTTCACCGACTCCGATGGCCGAGCAGAGCGGTATCTCGTCCCGCACCTTGCCCCCCAGCAGCGCGTGGACCGGTTGGCCGGCCAGTTTGCCCGCGGCGTCGTGCAGGGCGATGTCCACCGCGGCCCGCGCGAAGGGGAAGCCGTTGGACACCGACGGGCTGAGCCGGCGTGCGGCCCGGGCGTGGAACAACTCCACGTCGAAGGGCGTGAGTTCCAGCAGGATGGGGGTCAGCTCGCGCTCGATCACCGAGCGGATCGTCTCCGCCGTCTCGTAGCTCCAGCTCGGCAGGGCTCGCTGCTCGCCCCAGCCGCTGACGCCGTCCTCGGTCGTCAGTTTCACGAAGACGACCGAACCCGCCTGGCCGGTGCCGCCGACGGCTCCGCTGCCGAGCACGAAGGGGCGGGCGAAGGGGACGGCGACGGTGAAGACGTCAACCGCGGTGATTCGGGACATGGAGGTCGAACCTTTCGCATCGGGTGCCGGGCACGCGGATGTGCGGACGCGGTACGGTCCGGCGGCCGGCCGGGGACGACTCAGGCCGCGGTGGACCACGCCGCCGGGTCGACCCAGGACGGACCGCGGGCGCCGCTTTCCCACCACGCGGCGACATCGGCCATGACGTAGCCGGTCAGCGCGAGGTGGCCCTCCACCGTGTCGCCCGCGACGTGCGGGGTGAGCAGGAGGTTCGGGCAGCTCAGCGTGTCCGCGTCGAGCACCGGGGGCTCCGCGTCGTAGACATCGAGGGCGGCCAGCAGCCGGCCCGCGCGGGCCTGCTCGATCAGCGCGGACTGGTCGACGGCCGGGCCCCGGGAGGAGTTGACGACGATCGCGCCGTCGGGCATGGCTTCGATGAGCGTGCGGCTCACCATTCCCTCGGTCGCGGGCAGGTTCGGCACGTGGACGGAGACGACGGGACAACTCAGCGCCTCTTCGAGCGAGGTCGTGCGCACGCCGAGCCGCCGGGCCCGCTCCTCGTCGAGGTAGGGGTCGTACACCGCGATGTCGCACTGGAAGGGCGCCAGCAGGGTGATCAAGGCCCGGGCCGTCGAACTGGCGCCCAGGATGCCCACCCGGCGGTGGGCGAGTTCATGGCCCCGCAGCCGAGGCTGTGTCCAGCCGCCGGCCCGCACCGCGGCGTCCAGCTGCGGAAGCCGCCGGGCGAGGGTGAGCATGGCCCCGAGGCAGTATTCGCCCACCGACCACGCGATCCGGCTCGCCGCCGAGAAGACGGCGACGCCCTGGTCGAGGACCTCCCGGTCGAGGAGCTTCTTCACGGTGCCGGCCGCGTGGGCCACCACGCGCGGGCCGTCCGCGCCGGCCCAGATCGACCGGTCCAGGTGGGGCGTACCCCAACCCGTCAGCAGCACGTCGCTGCCGACGGCGAGCCGGGCGACCTCGGCACCGCTCATCCGCGCGCCGCCCCAGACCACTTCGTAGCTCCCCTCGATCTCGCGGCGGAGCTCCTGCCCGCACACGTCGTCAACGCGCTGCGGTGTCATGGCTACGGCCAGTTTCAGCAACCTGAACTCCTGGATGTGGGATGCCTCGTGCTACCGGGCACGAGCCTAGGAAGGCCCACTCATGCGTGTCCAAGGCCGATTTCGCATCGCCCGATACCGTGACGGTATGAACTACTCACTTCAGCAGCTCCGCGGCTTCGTCGCGGTGGCGGAGGAGCAGCACTTCGGCCGCGCCGCGGTTCGCCTCAACATGACCCAGCCGCCGCTGACCCGGCAGATACAGGCCCTCGAACGCACCCTGGGAGTCACCCTGTTCGAGCGCGGCGGCCGGGGCACGCGGCTGACGGCCGCCGGGGCGGTCTTCCTCGACCACTGCCGCCGGGTGCTCGCCCTGCTGGAGGCGGCGCCGGCCGCGACGCGGCGCGCCGCCGACGGGAGCGGCGGCACCCTCCGCCTGGCCTTCACCTCGATCGGCGCCTATGCCGTACTGGCCGACATGCTGAAGCTGGCGGACGCCCATCTTCCCGACGCGGCGGTCGAACTCACCGAACTCGCCAGCCCCGACCAGTTCACCGCCCTGTCGGAACTGCGCATCGACATGGGACTGGTACGCCCACCGATCCCGGAGCAGTACGAGTCGGTCCTGGTGCACACGGAGGACCTGGTGCTCGCGGTCCCCGCCGGCCACCCGCTCGCCGCGGCGGGACCGGTCCTCCTGGCCGACGTCACGCACGAGTACATCGGCTACAGCCCCGAGGGCTCCCGCTACCTCCACGACGTCTGCGCCGCGCTGATCGGCGTCGACCGTTATGCCGTCAGCCAGTTGACCTCACAGGTGCCGACCATGCTGGCGCTCGTGAGGGCGGGCCTCGGCTGCGCCCTGGTGCCGCGCTCGATCATGGCGATGGGCGTACACGGCGTCCGCTACCGCGACCTCGCCCCGGCCGACGCCCACTCCGTCACCTTGCACGCCTGCTGGAGCCCGGACAGCCCCAATCCCGTGCTGCGCCGCCTGGCCGACGTCCTGCGCGCCTCCGGCTCCGGCCTGCCGGCCCTGCCCGACGCGCGCGGCAGCGAGCGGACCGCGAGCGCGTAGCTGCCAGGACCGGGCAGCCGCACCCGGGCGATGCCGACCCGGGCGGCGGCGAGCAGTTCCCCGGCGTCGCCGAAGCGGGCCCGCGCCCTGCCCGGCTACAGCGCCCGGTGCGGGGAGCGGCGCACGGCGAGGACCGCGAGGTCGTCCTGCTGTACCCCCGCGGCGAAGGAGCGCGCGTCGTCGACGAGCGAGCTGGTGAGCCGATCGGCGGTGATGTCGGTGCGCCCGCTGAGGCGCGCCTCCAGCGGGTAGAAGGCGCCGTCGGGCGAACGGGCCTCGGTCAGACCGTCGGTGCACAGCAGCAGCGTCGCCCCGGCGGGGAAGGCGAACCAGGCCACCGTGCGCGGCTCGTCGACCAGCTTCGCCAGACCGAGCGGCACATGCTCCGTTCCCACGCCGACGGCGGTGACGTCGCCGGCGTGCAGCAGATACGGCGGGATGTGGCCGCACGAGACGACCTGGGTGTCGACGGCCCCGTCCACCCCCAGGACGAGCGCGGTGACGAACCGTTCCGGCTCGCCGCGCCCGAGCGCGTCGTCGTTGTGGCGGACCACCGCCCCTTCGAGGGCGTCGACGAGCGAGGTCACCGTCGGCTCGCGGTGCGCGGCCTCGCGGAAGGCGCCCACCACGTCGATGGCCATGCCGATGGCGGGCAGCCCCTTCCCCTGGACGTCCCCGATCAGCACCCGGGTGCCCCAAGGGGTGGCGGCCACGTCGTAGATGTCGCCCCCGACGAGCTTGTCCTGCTGCAGCGGCTCGTACACGCCGTCCACGAGGACGTCGTCGGTGAGCATGGGCAGCGGCCGCAGGATCTGCCGCTGCATCGCGGCCGCGGTCGACCGCAGCCGTACCAGTTCCGCCTCGCGGCTGATCCGCGCGCGGGAGGCGTAGACGGCCAGCGCGCCGAACGCGACGGCGAACAGCGAGAGGACCACCCGGTCGACGATCCGCCCCGTGGGTTGCAGGGCCACCGGGACGATGACGATGGCGCAGACCCAGGTGGAGACCATTGCGGTCTGGCGCGGGCTGCACCGCGCGGCGGCGAACGCCGGCAGGAACACCAGGAGGCCGAGAACGAGTACCGCGGTACCGGTCAGCAGGACGAGGGCGACCGCCACCGCCGTCGACACCACCGTCGTCAGTACGACATTGCGGGTGGGCGGGGTGCCGATGGGGAAGTCCTCGTCGCTGTCCGTCAGTCCTCGTGTCGAGGGCGGCGCTGCGCGGAGCAGACGGGACATGCGCGGTTCCTCCAGCGGCGATCGCGGCGAGCCGGTGGCGAGTCCCGCACCCGGCAGCAGACAGACCGCCCCGATCATTCCCTCCCGCCGACCGCCCGTCGGAAGGCTGGCCGCGACCGCGCCGAAATGGGCCCGTACGGGTGGCGGCACCGCTGTCCGGGTGGCGGGTACGCGCGCGGGCCGGCGCCATACCGCCGGGTCACCGGCCGCGTCATGCGCGCGCCCGCAGGCGTCCCGGACCCGCCCGCCTGCCGGGGGCGCGTCCGTGACACCTGCGGGACGGGGCCTATGCCGCGGGAGCCGCACCCCGGGGGATGCGGCCCACGCGAGCAGCGGTGGTCAGACCGTGCAGCCGGCGCACAGCGTCGTGTCGCAGCAGCTGAACGACCACTCCCAGCTCTGGGCGATCATGCCGCCGTGTGCGACGTCGGCGATGTCGATGGAGCTGACGGGGCTGGAGTCGGGCGTCCCGGTGGGGGTGTATTCCTTCCAGGAGCGCACGACGTCGTTGGCCATGTCCATGTGTCGACCCTTTCTGAGGCGGGCCACGCCGCGGGAGCCGCACCGTTGCGGTGCGGCCCCCGGCCGGCGGTGGTGATCCCGGCAGCGGTGATCAGTGGATGGAGCAGTCGGAGCAGAGCGTCGTGTCGCAGCAGCTGAACGACCACTGCCAGCTCTGGGCGATCATGCCGCCGTGTGCGACGTCGGCGATGTCGATGGAGCTGACGGGGCTGGAGTCGGGCGTCCCGGTGGGGGTGTATTCCTTCCAGGAGCGCACGACGTCGTTGGCCAAGTCCATGTGTCGACCCTTTCGTTCGATTCTCTGGTGGTGCCGGATGTGGTGCCGCAACATCGCCGGGAACTC
The DNA here is from genome assembly GCF_040702025.1 of Streptomyces sp. NPDC088194. Classification (NCBI taxonomy): domain Bacteria; kingdom Bacillati; phylum Actinomycetota; class Actinomycetes; order Kitasatosporales; family Streptomycetaceae; genus Streptomyces; species Streptomyces sp. NPDC088194. The sequence goes on from NZ_JBFBIV010000072.1 coordinate 8,349, forward strand.
CCGGCGGATGCGCGCTTGCCGAGCCGCGGGCCCAGGACGGGGACCGTCCGCGGATCTCAAACCGGTGGAGGAGGCGCCAACAGCAGGACGGGGGCCACCTGTTCGGGCGCGGCGATCCGCAGCAGCCCGTGGCCGATCCCGGCCAGACCGGTCATCAGCCCTGGCGTCGCGATGCCGCCCGGCGTTCCGCAGACCGGCCCGTCCCGCTCGATCTGCGCCACCGCGGCCGACGCCTCCCGGGACCAGGCGAGCTGAACCGCGGTGTGGTGTGCGCCATCCGCGCCGCCCGCGCCGCCCGCGCCGTCCGCGCCGTCCGCGCTGACCGACGCCCCCAACGTCCTTGCCGTGGAGAGCAGTTCGAGGTTCCCCAACGCGCCATGGCACAGGCTGTGGTTGCGGTGCCGGCCGAACCGGGCGCTGCTGTCCAGCGCCCGCCGCAGGTCCGCGAGGTTCGCCACGAAGCCGGGTGCCTCGGGGACCCGCGAGTACGCGTGCAGGACCGCGGCCCTGGCCAGGCCGACACCGGGCGCCCCGTGGCACCAGGAGTGCTGGCTGCTCGGCTCCGCCTTGCGGTGATCCGGCCAGTTGCCCGACCGCGCGTCGTACGCGCCGCGTTCGTAGCCGAACGCGCGCAGGCCCGTGGCGCGCGCACCCCCGTCACCGGTCCGCGCGGCGTACGACAGCAGGGCCCAGCCGGCGCCCGCGGCACCGTGGGAGAAACCGAGCAGCGGGCGGTGCGCCGTCCCCGGCCACCCGACACCGTCGCCGGCCGGCACCGCGCCGGCGACGAGCGCCTCGGCGCAGCGTTCGGCCAGCCGGTGCGCGGCCGGCCGGTACGCCGCCCATCCGTGATCGGCCGACAGGGCCTCGGCGACCGCGAGGCACCCCGCGGTGCCACTGATGACGTCGTGGGCGACGTCCTGCGACACGCGCTCCCGGGCCAGTTCGAGCAGCGGCGCGACAAGAGCGCGCGCGGACGCGTCGCCGAGCAGCGCGGAAGAGCAGGCGAGCGCGTACGCCACCCCGCTCATGCCGGTGAACGCCCCCACGATCGCCTCGGCTTCGTGCGCACCGCCGGCGTCGAGCACCTCCGCCGCGTAACCCGCGACCGGGCCGAGTGCTCCCCGGGCGAGGTCGGCGTGGCGGGGCTCGCCCGTGACGTGGGCGAGCTGCGCCAGGAACAGGGCGATGCCCGCGTAGCCGTTGTACAGATCGACGCCCAGCGGCCGCACCGACCAGCGCGACTCCTGCCACAGGTCGAGCCCGAGCCAGCCGAGCCGACCCCCGCTCGCGTACGCCGACGCTTCGAGGCGGTCCGCGACGGACCGCGCGGCGGCCAACGCCCGCTCGGACAGGTCCGGTGGCAGGAGGCCCTGCTCGGGCAGGGCCCGGCCGGACCCGGCGGCGTCGCCCGACGGTCCGGGCTCGGCGCCGCTCGTACGCGTGGCCAGGTGCGCCGAGACGATCCACCGCTGGTCGTCCAGGTCGCGCCCGCCCATCCCGGCCAGGGTGCGCCCGACCAGGGCCGCGCCGGATTCCGGCAGCAGGTCCGCGAGGACCGCGCCGCCGGCCGTGCGCACGTCACGGGAATCGGCGCGGGCGGTGAACAGCGGGACGTCGCCCGCCCACAGATCGGCCACCTCGTGCCGGACCAGCCGGGCGCGGGCCGGATCGGCCGCCGCCCTGGCCCACAGCACGCCGAACACCTGGTCCCGGTCGAGCGCGTCGCGCAGCACGTCCGGGTGCGTGGTCTCGGCGAGCAGCGTGGCGTACTCGTGGGTGGGCCGCGGGATGACACGCGCGAGGTCGCCCGCGAAGGGGGCCAACGGCCCGTCCGGCGCGAGCGGTTCGCCGGACGAGGCGGGCCCCTCGCGCGACGCGCGTGCCTCACGCGTCGGCAACGGCCTTCCTGGGTACAGCAGTTCGCCGCGTCCCGCGGCGATCGCCGCGTATCCCTCGCGGTAACCGTCCAGCAGCGGGCCCGCGTACCGCACCGCGTCCAGGTCCGCGCCGTCCAGCTTGGGCCGGTTGTGGACGCTGCCGAGGACGGGCTGGACCCGGTCCAGGCGCATCGCGTCGGTGCCCGCCCCGGTCCAGTCCACCACCCGGTACGGCAGCGCCGCGTCCTCGTCGCCCCCCATGCCGCCCGCGTCGAACGCCTGCCCGTCGGCGCCGACCACGACGGAGGGCAGCAGGCCGACCCGGCCCACCGACTCGCGGTACGCCGTCACCGCCGGGTCGCCGTCCAGGGTCGCGCTGCCGTAGGAGCGGGGCAGGTCGGCGCAGAACAGCGATTCGAGGTCGATCGGGACGGGCTGGTCGCCGACGGCGATCAGGTTCTCGAAGTGGAAGTCGACGCCGCCCAGGCTGTGCAGGAGCGCGAGCAGCGCGCCCTGGCGGTGGAAGTAGCGGGTCGCGGCGGCACCGTCCGCGCAGGGCGCCGGCGCGACGAACTCGACCCAGCCGTGCTCCCCGCGGTCGACGACGGTCAGGGTCCGCAGCCGGGACGGGCCCGGCAGCCGCCTGTTGTACCAGTCGATCACGTCGTTGAAGTGGCGGTGCATGCTCAGCGGCCGGGGCTTGTAGACCGCCCGGGCGCCCGAGGCGAAGGTGGCGACGCCCACCGAACGGCCGCCACTGTGCGTGTCGCCCTTGGCCAGTTCGACGCGGGCGAGGGGGCCCGGGTCGGCGCCGCCGAACAGCCGGCGCACCAGCTCCGGCCGGTCCTGGACGAGCCGCTGGAGGAACTCCGCGTGGACGGCGGCCACTTGCCCGGCCGTGGCGATCATCAGACGGGCCAGCACGGCGTACTCGTCGAGCAGTTCGGCGAGCGGCGCGGGGCGGCGGAAGTGCCGGACGAAGGACCAGAAGCGCTCCTCGGGCGCGTCGCCGTCGAGCCGGCCGGTGACGCGCAGGACGTTCAGTTCGAGCACGAGCACCCGGCTGGCGAGGCGTACGAGACGGCGGGTGACCTCGCCGCGCGCGGCGTCCCTGACCGCCGCGCGGTCCGCGGCGCTTGACGGGCCGATGTTGTCGGTCGCGGCGTCGAACCGGCGCAGCGACTCGTGCACGAACGGCTCGACGACGAGGGCGAAGCCGCGCTGCCAGCCGCCGAGTTGGCCTGTTTCCTGTTGGCCTGCTCCGTGTTGGCTTCCGCCGTGTCGGGTTCCGCCGTGTCGGCTTCCGTCGGGGGCCGGAGGGCCGGCCGGTGCCTTCGCGCCGTGGTCTCCCGTCACCGACGCCGCCACCCGTTCGACGTCCAGGGCCCACGCGGGCTTGGCCACGCGCTGCGCGAGGCGCTCGGGCGGTTCGGCCAGCAGTGTCCTGAGCTGCCGGGGCGTACCGCCGTACTCGCCCGTCTGGCGGTCGAGCGCGTCCGCGGCGAGGTCGGCGAAGGCGTCGCGCCAGCGCCGCAGCCGGATGTCGGCCACGGCCGCGGCGTCGTCGCTCTCGGCGTCCCCGTCCTCGGCCGGACCCGCGTCGTCGGCCTCCGGCCACCCGGTGGCGGAGCGCTCGTCGAGGCGGAGCGCCCGGACCCACCAGGCCCCGGTCAGGGCCGGCCGGCCGCGACGCTCCCAGGGCATGGCGAGCGGGCGGGCAGCGGTCGGCCGGGTCTTCGACGCCATGGGGGCCTCCCTCGTCGCGATCGGGTAGCTGCCATGAGTCGACCGCGGCTGCCGTCGCACCGCATGCGCGTTCACCACCCACATTCGCGCGTGCGCGCCGGGGCGCGGTCCGGCCGCCGCCGGTCGCGGCCGTCAAGTGCGCCGGGCGGGGCGGAACTTGGGTGCTCAGCACGCATGTCCGTGCCGCGGGCCGCTGCGATCGTCGATCTCGGTCGCGCCGGTCCGGCGCCGGTCCGGTGCCGGTCCGGTACCCGGCCGGAACCGACGTGCCGCGCCGCGACCCACCCGCACGAACGGACGTCGCCGGGTTCACGCGACGAGGGAGGAGGGCCTGGTGACGACAGTCGACGAGAACGGGCGGAAGCTCCTCGCCCCCGCCCGCCCGGCACCGACCGCCGGCCGGTCGAGCGGTGGTCTGCCGAGTCGTGCCCTGCCGAGCGGTGCCCTGCCGGTTCGTCGAAGGCCGCCGGTCGCTGGACGGCCACTGGTCCTCGAACGGCCGCCGGTTCTCGAACGGCCTCTGGCGACAGGGCAGTTGACGGTGCCGGCCCGGGTCGGCACCGCTCCGCGGCCCGCCGACGCGCGGTACGGGGCGCCGCTCCTTCGCGCCGCGCCGGAAAGCGTCACGTCCGCCCTTCCCCTGGAGGAACAGCCATGAGCCTCCCCCCGTTCGCGCGTCGCCTCCTTCCGGCCCGGCGGGTCCCGCTGCGCGTCCAGCTGACCAGGACCGAGTGCGGCGCCGCGTGCCTGGCGATGGTGCTCAGCTTCCACGGCCGGCAGACGTCGGTGCCCGAGAGCCGCGCCCGCCTGGAGATGGGGCGCGACGGGGTCTCCGCCGGCGAGATCGCGCGCGCCGCCGAGACGTTCGGGCTGCGGGTGACGGTGGACACCTCCGACGACGCGTGGGCGCGACCGCAGAGCGGGCCGACGATCGCGTACCTGTCCCGCCACCACTTCGTCGTGGTGGCGAAGGTGTCGCGCTCGCACGTCTGGATCGCCGACCCCGGCGCCGGGCGGCGCCGGCTGCCCCGCGCCGAGTTCGCCGAGGGCTACGGCGGGGTGCTGCTCCGCTTCGTACCGGGCCCGGACTTCGCCCACCGCCGGTCGGCGGTCCGGGACCTGCCGATGGTGCGCTACCTGCGGCAGTTCGTCGCCATGCCGGGCGGGCGGCGCCGGCTCGCGCTCGCCGCGCTGCTCGCCGCCGGCCTGCAGGGGCTGGGGCTGGCCGCGCCTATGGCGACCAGGGCCATCGTGGACTCGGTCATCCCCGGCCACCGCGTGGGCTCGCTCGGCTTCTTCCTCGTGGCCGCGGTGGGCGTCGCGGTGCTCTGCGGGGTGCTCGCCGCGGCCCGCGGCCTGGCGATGCTTGCCCTGCGGGTGCGCGGGGACCAGCGGCTGAGCCGGGAGTTCGTGACGCATCTGTTCGCCCTGCCGCTCGGCTTCTTCGGCGACCGGGGGCGGGGCGACCTGCTGATGCGCCTGGCGAGCGTGTCGTCGACCCGGGAGGCGCTGACCCAGCAACTGCTCACCACCGTCCTCGACGGCTGCCTGCTCTCCGGGTACGTCATCGGCCTGCTGGTGACCGCGCCGCTGTTCGCCGTGGCCGTGGTCCCGCTGTTCGTGCTCCAACTCGCCGTCGTCACGGGCAGCTACCGCAAGACGCGGATTCTCGCGCAGCGCGAGCTGGCGGCCAAGACCGAGGAGCAGGGCTACCTCGTGGAGGCCCTCGAAGCGATCAGCGCGCTGAAGGCCAACGGCGTGGAGCGGCGCGCCACCGCCCGCTGGGAGCGGCTGTTCACGACGTACCAGACGGCCAGCGCGCACCGCGGCCGATGGACCGCCTGGCTGACCGGCGCCCAGAAGGGCCTGAGCATGTTCGGGCCGCTGGCGCTGCTCTGGCTGGGGGCGTGGCTGGTGCTCACCCACCGGATGAGCGTCGGCACCATGCTCGCCGACAACGCGATCGCGCTGTCCGTCCTCAGCCCCATCGAGACGTTCGCCAACTCCGGCCAGATGTACCAGGGCATCAGGGCGCAGGTCGAGCGGGTCTTCGACGTCCTGGACGCCCCGCGCGAGCGGTCCGGCACCGTCCGGCTGCCCGCGGCGGCGTCCTCGGCCATCTCCCTGAGCGACGTCGCGTTCCGCTACCCGGGAGGCCGCCGCCCGACGCTGGAGGACATCACCTTCACCGTCGCCGCCGGGCGGAAGACGGCGATCGTCGGCCGGACCGGCTCGGGCAAGAGCACGCTCGGCGGGCTGCTGCTCGGCCTGCACCTGCCCGAGCGCGGCGAGATCCGGCACGACGGTGTCGCGCTGGCCGACCTGGACCTGCCGGACCTGCGCGCGCACTGCGGCGCCGTCCTGCAGGACCTGACCCTGTTCGACGGTTCGATCCGGGACAACCTGGTGCTCAGCAGACCGGACGCCGGACTCGACGAGATCGTCAGGGCGGCGCGGCTGGCCGGGCTGCACGACGACGTCGCCGCCCTGCCGATGGGCTACGACACGGCGGTGGGCGAGGGCGGCACCGGGCTGTCGGCGGGCCAGCGCCAGCGGGTCGCGCTCGCCCGCGCGCTGATCCACCGGCCGCGGCTGCTGCTGCTCGACGAGGCGACCAGCCACCTCGACCCCGAGACCGAGCGCCGGGTCGACGCGGCGCTCAGCGAACTGTCCATCACCCGCGTCGTCATCTCGCACCGGATCAACGCGGTCCGCAACGCCGACCAGATCATCGCGCTGGAGCGCGGCCGGATCGTCCAGCGCGGCGACCACCGCCGGCTGATCGCGCAACCGGGCGTCTACCGGGATCTGTTCGGCCACGACGAGGCGGCCGGCGCGGACCCCGGCCCGCACCCTGACCTTGCGGTGCCCGCGGGCGGTGCGGCCCCCGACCTGGCGGTGCCCGCTGCTGGTACGGCCCTCGACTTGGCCGCGCCCGCTGCTGGTGCGGCCCCCGATCTGGCGGCGCCCGCCGCCGACCGCCGCGTGGAGGTCACCTCATGAGCGTCGACGTGTTCACCTTCGCCGATCCCGACTTCTACCTGCCGCCGTCCGCGGTCGCGGACCGAGCGCCCCACCTGCGGCCGGGGACCGTACCGCCGGACTGGACCGCCGCCAGGACCGGGTGGTGGACCCAGTGGACGCCCGACGGCGGGCGGCGGTTCGAGGCGAGCGACCTGCGCGTCCACGCCTCCGCGCACCCCGAACAGCTCCAGCCCGTGCTGGACGCCTTCGCCGCGGCCTGCTTCGCGCGCGGCATCCCCTTCCGGCACGTCGCGAACCGTAGCGTCCACCGCCATCTGAACCACCCGCGCGGCTCGCGGGCGCAGGCGGGCAGGTTCTGCGTCGCCGCCCCCGCCGACGCGGCCGCCTCGGAGGACCTGCTGCGGGCGCTGCGCACGGCGGCGGTCTTCGAGGCCGGGCCGGGCGGGGCGGCCGAGGCGCAGTACCAGGGCCCGTTGTTCGTACGGTCCGGCCGTGTCCCCTCCCCGGCCGCGTCCGCGATCCGCCCGGACGGCACGCGGGCCACCGAGGACTACCTGATGGACGGCCCCGCGCCCACCCCCGTGCCGCCCGAGGGCTTCGAGGTACGGCGGCTCAAGGCGGCCTCCACCGCCGGATACTCCTACACGGCGCGCAACGTGCTCGACGGCTCCGAGATCTTCGTCAAGCAGGCGTTCCCGCACGCCGGGCCGACCGAGAACGGGGGCACGGCGACCGATCGGCTGCGTGCGGAGTGGCGGGCCCTGACCCTGATCCACAAGGAGGCGCCCGGCCTGTGCCCGCGCCCGCTGGTCTTCGTCGCGGGGCGTCAATACCCTTACCTGCTGGCCGAGTTGGTGGAGGGCGTGCCGCTGACCTCCTGGGTGGTCGCGAACAGCCCGCTGGCCGACCCGGCCGCGTCGGCGGCCGACTGGGCGCGCTACCACCGGCGGGCCGCGGACCTGATGGCCCGGATCGAGCGCGACCTGCACCGCCTGTGGCTCCTCGGCCGGCCGGTGGACCGCGTCCAGGCGCGCGACGTCCTCGTCGACGGTGACGACGGCATCCGGTTGACCGGCGGTTTCGTCGGCGCGGGCATCGGCAGCGGCCCGGACGCCGATAGCGATAGCGATAGCGACGCCGGTTCCGGTTCCGGTTCCGGTACCGGTACCGGTTCCGCCCGACGGGGGAGCACGGACGGTCCGGCCGCGACCGCCGCCCGCCTGGGGCTGCTCCTGCTGACGCCGCTGGCGCCCTCGGCCGAGCGGAACCCGGGCGCCTTGGCGCACCTCCTGCGCGACCTCACCGAACGCGGCCCGGTGCCGCCGGAGCTGTGGCGCCGGGCGACCCGCTCGGCCGGATCGTCCGTGACCGCGGCGGCCACCGCCGCGCTCCCCACCCCCGAACAGGTCGACGCCGACGAGCGCAAGGCCCTCACCGAACTGCGCGACCGCGTCGCGGCGGGCATCGTGGACGCGGCGGCCGACCGTCCCTGGGGCGTCTTCCCCACCGTCCCGCAGGGCTACGAGACCAACACGCTCGGCGTGGCCTACGGCACCGCCGGCGTGGTGCACGCCCTGCGCAGGTCCGGGGTGGACGTCCCCGACCGGATCACCCGGCGGCTGCGCGAGGACGCGCTGGCGCAGGCCGACTCCCTTCCGCCCGGGCTCTGTTCGGGCCTGGCCGGCATCGCCTGGGTGCTGGCCGACCTCGGGTACCTCGACGAGGCGGGCGCCCTGCTCGGCGCGGCGGACCGCCATCCGCTGACCCGCGACTCGGCCACCCTCGCGTGGGGCGCCGCGGGCGTCGCCATGGCGCACCTGGCCCTGTACGGGCACAGCCGCGACGAGCACCACCTCGACCGGGCCCTGGAGTTGACCAGCCTGCCCGAGCGGCCGGCCGCGCTGAGCGCACGGCTCGGCCCGCACGACATGACCGGCCTGTGCTACGGACGCACCGGGATCGCCCACGCGCTCCAGCAGGTGGCGGCCGTCACCGGCGAGGACCGCCTGCGGCGTGACGGCGTCCGGCTGCTGCACGCGGAACTCGACCGGGCCCGGGAGTCGGGGACCGGCGAACTCGTCTTCCCGGTCTCCGCGAAGGACCGCAGGGGCATGTACTACCTGCACTGCGGCACCGCCGGCTTCCTCACCGTGGCCGCCCGCCACCTGGCCGCCGCACCGGACGAGCGGCTGGCGCTGGCCGTACCGAAGCTCGTGGCGAAGTCGTCGATCACGTACGTGGCGCACGCCGGGCTCTTCCAGGGGCTGGCGGGACTGGGGTTCGCCCTGGCCGAGTGCGGCCGGCTGCTCGACGACGAGCGGGCGCGGGCCGCCTCGTGGAAGTCGGCGCGCACCCTGTTCGCCCACGCGCGGCCCAGCGGCGACGGCGTCCGCTTCCTCGGGGACCTGCGGCTGCGCCACAGCTGCGAGTTGTGGAGCGGCGCGTCCGGTGTCCTGCTCTTCCTCTCGCACCTGCTCGACCAGCGCCCCGACCCGCTCTTCAGCGTCGACTCCCTCGCGCGCGGCGCCGGTTCACCGTCCCCCGCCCGCCGCGCCGGCCGCCCGGCCCCCGCCGCCCGCCGCGCCGTCACGCCGGCCCCGGCGCGCACCCCCCAGATGTCCGCCCGTCACCCGACGGCGCGGAGACCGTGAAGACCCGACAGATCAGGAGAGACCCATGAGCCAGGTGCTGGACCTCCAGGAGATGGAAATCCCGGCCCCCGACCAGCAGCAGGAGGTAGAGGGCAGCTACTTCATCTGCAGCGACGCCAGCTGGTTCCTCTGCGCGTGAGGCACTGCGCGTGAGGCACTGCCGGGGCGGCGCGTCCGTGACACGCGTCGCCCCGGCCCCCCCGCGGGGCGGCCGGCCGCCCGGCCCCCGCGGGGCGGCCCCCTGCTCACCCACGTCCGGGAAACGCGAGGCAGCGATGATCGAACAGACCTATGCGATGGCCGACCCCGACTACTACCGGCCCGTCGAGACGCTCGCGGACCGCGGCCGGGAGTACGCCCCGTCGAAGGTCCCGGACGGCTGGCAGTCCTTCGACCACTACCTGTGGCGGTCCTGGGGGCGCAAGGGCCGGCCGATGCCCGACCAGGGCTGGAAGGTGCACGTCTCGGCCCGCGCCGACCGGATCGCCGACGTCCTCGACGTGGTCGCCGACGAGTGCTTCGCGCGCGGCATCCCCTTCAAGCACGTCGCGGCGACGCGTTTCGTGCTGCTGCTCCAGCACAAGCACGCCTCCCGCACGCAGAGCGGCAAACTCGTGGTCGCCTACCCGGCCGACGAACGGGCCGCCCGGACGCTGATGAGCGCGCTCGCCACGCGACTGGAGTCCGAGCAGGGGCAGTTCATCCTCACCGACCGCCGCTTCGGCGACTCCCAGGTGGTCCACTACCGCTACGGCTCCTTCACGCCCCGGCGCCGGCTCCAGCCGGACGGCACCGGCACGCCGGTGCTGCGGGACGGTCGCGGCCGGATCGTCACCGACCGCCGCGAGCCGAGGTTCCACCTGCCCGAGGGGATCACCGACCCGTTCGCGCCGGACAGCGCGCCCGACGACACGGGGACCGACTTCCACGGCTTCGCCTTCGACCACGCCGTCCGGCACAGCAACGGCGGCGGGACCTACGCCGGCCGCGAACTCGCCACCGGCCGGAAGGTCTTCATCAAGGAGGCCCGCGACCACACCGGGCTCTCCTGGGACGGCCTGACCGCCGTCGAGCGCACCCGCCGCGAGTGGGACACCCTGCGGGCGCTGCACGACGCGCACCCCGGGATCTGCCCCGAGCCGATCGCGTACTTCCGCGAGTGGGAACACGAGTTCCTGGTCACCGAGTTCATCGAGGGCATGACGCTCAACTCCTGGGTGGTCGCCCGCAGCCCGGTGACCCAGGTGGAGGCGCGGCGGCCGGACTTCGACCGGTACACCGCCGACTGCCAGGCGGTCGTCGCGTCGCTCGCGGAGCAGGTGCAGGTCCTGCACGCGCTGGGGTACCTCTTCGGCGACGTCAGCCCCGGCAACGTCCTGGTCGGCGACGGCGACCAGCCGCGCCTGGTGGACTTCGAGGCGGCGCGCGGGCTGCGGGACAAGGGCGTCTCGGTGGCCACCGACGGATACGCGCCCCCCGCCCACCTGGTGCGGGACGACCCGGCGGTCCAGGACGACTACGGCATCTCGGCGCTGGTCCGGCTGATGCTCGGCCCGACCTTCGCCACGGCCGACCGCTACCCCCGCTCGCTGGAGCACCTGCGGGCCGACCTCCAGGACCGGATGACCGTGCCCCCGGCGCTGTGGGAGCGCGCGGTCCGCTACCACCCGGCCGACGGCCCGGAACTGCTGCCGGGCCCGCGGGAGGTGGCGGCCGACCCGGTACGCCACCTCCGCGACCTGCGCGACAAGGTCGTGGAAGCCCTGACCTCGATGGCCGACCCGGACCGCGCGGACACCCTCTTCCCGACCATCCCCGACGGGTACGCCAGCAACACCGTGTGCGTCGCCTACGGTTCCGCGGGCGTCCTGCACGCGCTGCGGCACAGCGGCGTCACCGTGCACGAGGACCTCGTCGCACGCTTCCGCCGCGACGCGCTGGCCACCGCCGGCAGCCTGCCGCCGGGGCTGCACGTCGGGCTGGCCGGCGTCGCCTGGGTGCTGGCCGACCACGGGTACCTCGACGAGGCGCGCGACCTGCTCGCCGCCGCGACCGAGCACCCGCTGACCGCCCGGCGGGCCGGCTTCGCCGAAGGCGCGGCCGGGGTGGCGATGACCCACCTGTCGCTCTTCGAGCACACCGGCGACCATCGGCACGTCGACACCGCCGAGCGCCTGCTGTCCGCACTGCCGGCGGACGGGGAACTGGCCGGACTGCTGGCGCCCGACGACCCGACCGGATGGCTGCACGGCAGGTGCGGCATCGCCTGGGCGCTCCACCCGCTCGCCGCGGTCACCGGGGACACCGGCCATCTCGACCGCGGGGTGCGGCTGCTGCACCACGAGTTGGACCGGGCGATGCCCGCCGGCTCGGCGTCGCCGCACTTCCCGCTCTCCGCCACCGACCGCCGGTCGATGCCGTACCTGTTCAGCGGCACCGCCGGAATCCTGCGCGCGGTCTGCCGCTACACCACCGTCTGCGACGACGAGCGCCTCGCCGCCGTCGAGAGCGACCTCCTGCCGCGGCTGCGCACCACCTACACGGTCATGCCGGGCCTGTACCAGGGCCTGGCCGGGCTGGGCTTCGCGCTCGCCGACCACGCGGCCGTCAGCGGCGACGAGGCGTCCGCCCGCTCCGCGCTGCGCACCGCCCGGGCCCTGTTCAAGTACGCCGTCCCCGGCGCCACCGGCGTCCGGTTCCACGGCGAGAAGCTCAAGCGGTTCAGCGCGGACCTGTGGAGCGGCGGCGCGGGCGTCCTGCTCTTCCTCGACCAGGTGCTCGGCGCGGGCCAGGACCGGCTGTTCAGCCTCGACCGGCTGAGCGCGCGCCACTGCGCGGCCGCTACGGCACCGGCCGCCACCGACGCCCGCGCCGCCGACGGCACGGGACACCACCGACCCGACCCCTCCCACGGAAAGAGCGGACCATGGACCAAGTGATCGCCTTGCAGAGCCTCCCCGACGCACCCCGGCACGACCCCGCCCCCGAGAACGGGGAGATCGCGATCTCCGAGCTGAGCTTCGCGATCTGCGGACCGTTCCCCAGCGAGTTCAGCCTCAGCGTCTGCATCTGAGCCCGCGCCCGCGCCCGGGCCCGCGCCCCCATCGCGGGCCCGGTCGGACGGCCGGCGGACCCTGTGCGGCACCGGAGGCTCGGCCACTTGGCGGGTGGACCCCGTTCGCGTGAATCGCGGGGCCGGATCGCTTGAGGATCGGCGGGGGAGCGTAATTCTCCTGGGAACGCAACCCCCGGACGTTCGTCCGCCGACCGGAAGGCGCCCCCGTGCGTATTCTCCGTCCCGCCACGGGCGCTGCCGCGCTCGTGCTCGCCGCCTGCACCACGCTCACCGCCACGTCGGCGGCCCACGCCACCGCGGTCGACCTGGCCTGCACGAGCACCATCGCCCCGCAGTACACCCCCGGGCTGACCCTCACCCCCGCGGCCGTCACCCTGAACGGGCCCGGCACCCTGGACAACTGCGTCGGGAAGCCGGGAGTGACCTCCGGGACCATCGCCGCCCAGGGCTCCAGCGACTCCTTCTCCTGCACCGCCGGGAGCCTGAAGGTCGAGGGCGACATCAGCTGGAACGACAAGACCACCTCGCACTTCACCTTCACGGCGCTGCGCGTGCTCCAGACCAACGGCTCCCTGGTCAGCGTGAACAGCGGCACCATCACCTCGGGCCCCTTCACCGGGGACACCATCACCGCCTCCTACACCCTCAGCAACCTCCCCTCCGCCTGCGCGCTCCCGGGCGGGGTGACCACCGCGACCGGCACCGGCGTGTACACGCTGTCGAACTGACCCCCGAGGTAATTCCGACAGCCACGGGACTTTTGACGCCGCGGATGTTGACGCTGTCGGCGACAGTTGAGGGGCCGCCGGCGGCGGGCCGCGGGAGGGGCGGTTCGGCAGGCATCGAGGGCTGATCCGGAAGCATGGGTCCGGCGAGGGTGTGCCGCCGTGGTGGCTGCGGTTGCGGCGTACGTGTCGTACGAGCACCAGCGGGCGTTCGCCCTGCGTGGCGGGGCGGATCGGATGGGCGCGTCGCTGTCGCCGTTGTCGCTCGACAGCCTGCTGGTGCTGGCTACTATCGGACCACTGAAACCTTCTGCTCAGTGCGGTCGGCGAGCACGGCTCGCGGTTCGAGCGTCCTTGTGCGTTGGGTCGTACGCCGACGGGTGCGGACCTCGACCGTGCCGCTGGCACCGACAACTACAGCCGGGCGGTCCTGGCCCAGTGACGCCGCACCGGCCGCGTCCCGAATGGCCCCGAGCCGGGGCGCAGGCACACCGGCTGACGGGGGGAGAGCGCCTGTGTTCCCCCGCTTCCGCGAAACCGTCCAACCTTGTGCATGGCGGAACACCCCCGCGCTGGCGGGGCGGACGCACGATGCGCATGATCGAACGCGAGCTGAGCCGGAACACCCCCGCGCTGGCGGGGCGGACACTTGCTGACCTGGGGCTCAGACGGGGCTTTGCAATTGCTTTGCTCTGCTGCTGGGCTGTGGTGCGGTCATGGCAGCACGCTACAACGCTGAGCGGTCGCGGGTAGGCGTTGTCTCGGGTCCGGCGAGGATCGGCTGTTGCAAAAACGCGCGGGTTTGCCGTGGTTGGCTGCCCGCCGTCGATGGGGTGGATTGCAACGGGGCAGGCAGGCGCAGACTCACTCACGCGGATCGGTCACGGCCCCAGGACTGCTTCGCGCGCGGCGCGGGACCAGATGGACTGCTGCCGGGTGGTGAAGCCCATGCGGTTCCAGTGGAAGAGGACATGGCGGGCGAGGACACCGCGGAGGCCGAGAGCCAGCTGGCCCTCGCCCGCAGCGTTCGCGAGGGCTGCGCCACTTCGTTGCAGAGCATCGAGCCAGGGCCGTATCGATGTGAGGGGGCCGTGGGTCAGTAGAGGGTCGGCGTCGGTGAGGAGAAGGCGGCGCAATGGTGCGCGCATGTTCTCGATGCCGTCCAGGGGCACGTTCGCCGTCAAGGGCCGGTGTTGTTCGACCTGTGCCCAGACGTCGCCTTGCTCGCCGAACTCCAGGCGGGCGGCGCGCATCAAGAGCGTCATGGCCAGGAGCGAGGTGGTCTTGGCGCCAGGCAGTCCCGGTTGTTCTTGGGCGGTGCGGTGTTCGTAGTCGAGGATGCCGGCGCTGTCGACGTGGAACAGGTCGTGGGCCAGCGCCATGCCGGCCGGGCCGCCGAAGGCGGTGGTCTCCGGCTCGTACGGTCCGTGGCGCCAGTTCTTGACCGCGCCTCGCGTGACGGCACGGTCGAGGGCTTTCGCGAGGTGGGTGGCGGCGTCCTCCGTTGCCGCGTCCGCGGCGGGGTGGACGCGGAGGCGCCACTGGGGGTGCTTCCGCAGGAACCACCAGCTGCTGACGGGTGCTGTGGTCAGGGCGGGGAGGAGGTGGACGTGGAAGGAGGCGGCAGCTGTGGGGTAGTGGGTGAACTGGATGTTCAGCTGGTGCCAGCCGCGGGGGTGGGTCTCCAGCGCTGCGCGGCCGGCGGCTCGGTAGCGCTCCAGGTTTTCCGCGAGGTGAGTGGTGGGGATGCCGGTATGGCGGGCGGCGTCCTCGATCGTTGTCCCGGCGAGGACGGCCAGGACAGCTTCTTCGGCCTGGTCGACGTCACGAGCGGCGGCTGACTCTGTCATGACAGCAGGAGGCAGGCGTCCCACTGCCCTTGGAGCGGGGCGGTCGAGCCGCCGGGTTCGGCGTCCTGGAAGGCCAGGGCGGCTCCCGTTCTCCCTTCGAGGAACCCGCTGTCCTCGGGTGGGCCTGCGGTGAGGAACCTGTTGGCGAGCAGGCCGGTTCGGGCGGTGAACGCGGCAGGGTTGGCGGAGTCCTCGGCGACACGCAGCACCGTGCGCAGGATGCCGCCGTATCCGTGGCACAGGCCTCGGTGGGCGATGCGGTCGAGCGTGGTGGGGTCGGTGATGCAGTGGAGCAGGGCGCGTTCGGCCATTCGCTTGCGGTCGTGGTCTTCGGTGACGATGGCGGCGAGTTGCTGGGCGCGGGCCAGGCCGGGTGTGCCGTAGCACCAGGAGGGCGCGGCGGGGTGGGCCGGTGCGGAGCCGTGCTCGTTGATCCAGCGGGGCCAGTGGGTGCCCTGGTGGTCGTGGGTCCGCATTTCGTCGAGCCAGCGGCAGATGCGCAGGATGGCGGTCTCGTGGTGGTCGACGGTGGTCCCGGCGCGCAGGGCGAGGGCCAGGAGCGCAAGCGGGCCGGTGATGCCGTGGGCGAGGCCGGCGTTGGCGTGGCCGCCGGGCATGGTGGCCTGGTTGGTGGTCGGGGCGTGGTGGACCCACCACCCCGGTATCGGTGTGCCGTGGGCGGTGATCGGTTCGGTGAGGCGGACGAGGTAGTCCAGGACGGCTTTCGTCTCCGGGCCGCTGGGTTGTCGTTGCAGGAGCAGGGCGCCGATTCCGGTGAGGCCGCGGAAGAGGTCGTACTCGGCGAAGGTGGTGGCGCGGCCGGCATTGATGCGGGCGTGTGCGTCGGTGAGACGCCGGCGGGTGTGGGCGGCCACGATGCCGTCGAGCGTGTGGAGCGCTCCGGCGTACCGTTCGGTCCCGCCTGCGGCCTGGTGGAGGACGAAGGTCATGGCGGGGGCGCCGAGGTAGAGGCCGGCGTCCGGGCCTTCGATCAGGGGGCCGAGGCCGGACAGGGCGCGGTGCACGTTCTCCCAGGTCTCGGTGCCGCGCCGGGCCCGTTCGATGCTGAGCAGGGTGGTTCCGAGGGGGCCGTGGGCGAGGGACTGCCGGACCGATAAAGCACTTTCGGTGAGAGGGGCTGTGGTCACCACGGGGCTCCTTTCAGGCGGACGGTCCAGGACAGGGCTGCCGCGCGGGCGGTGCGGCGGCAGGTGGCTTCGGCTGCGGGGTCGATACCCGCGGCGCGGTTGTGGTGCATGTGGAGGAGGGAGGGCAGCACGTCGGCCGGATCGGTTCCGGAAGCCTCAAGTGCCAAGCGGTACTGCGCAAGCGCGTGCTGTCGCGCTTCCCACGCGTCTGTCAAGCCCAGCTCGATGAGCCCGGAACGGGCGTCTCGGCCGATGAGTCGGACGGCGATGGCCTGGGTGTGCCGGGGTGGGGCCTGGCCGTCGGTGCGCGGCAGGTTCCTGATCATCCAGCCGAGGCCGGCTTGCCGGGAGCCGAGGAGGCTGGTGGCGATGTCCACGAACGAGGCTGCTGCGGCGGCCGGTTGGTGGTCAGCGGGGTCGAGCAGCATCTGTGCGCGAGCGGCGGCGGAGTCGGCTGCGAAGTACGCCTCGGCGGCGTCCAGCACGGCGCCGGTGCCGTAGCGGCCGGTCTCCGGTTGGTCGGTGTCCCAGGCGATGCGCTGGATCAGGCCCTCCTCAAGGAGCTCGGCTGCCCATGCCGCCACGCGCTGTGCTGCTGCGCCGAACCCTTCGGGGCCGGGAAGGAGCAGCCGCAGACGGACGTGCGGTTCGGGGTCTGCGTAGCGGACGAACCACGCGGCCGGCTCGGTATCCCAAGCCGCGAGCAGGCCGGGCAGGTGCGTGGTCAGCAGTTCCGGGACGCGGGCCGGGTTGCCGTAGAGCTTGAGGAAGGCGCGGCCAGATCCGCCGGGCAGGCGTACGGCCCCGCGCTCCACCATGCGGTCGGCACGAAGTGCGGGAGCCGGGGCGGGTGGCTGGTCGGAGGCGCAGGGTAGGACCACTTCGTGGGTGTGGCCGATCCAGCCGAAGGCGCTTTCGTCCGGTGCCTCGTGCAGGACGACGGCGCGGTGGCGGTTCAGTTCGTGCCGCAGGAGATGGCGGTGGGCGGCCAGGTCGAGGTCGAGCCGGAGGAGTTGGTCACTGGAGCCGACGTAGACGGTGCGCGGGACGCCGTACTGGACGCGCCAGTTGGTGAACCTGAGAATCCATTCCTTCCCGTCGCCGAGGTCTTCCGCGCGCAGCCGCCAGCACGCGGCGGACAGGATGGTCCGGCCGTAGCGGACCTCGGGCAGGAAGGGCAGGCGGGCCGCGGCACCCCAGGCGAAGGGGATGAGGATCGCGGCGTGCGAACGGTGCACCTCGCACAGGAACCGCACCAGGGGATGCGTGGCGTGGCTCAACTCGACGGCGTTCATCACCGACGGTTCGATGACGCGCCCCGTGGACAGGGACACCAGGTACAGGCGGCGAGCGTCCGCGACGACACCGAGGTCGTTCAAGTCGAGGGTGGCGGCGGGGTTGTGCTCCCCGAGGGCCAGCACCTCGGGAGCGACCACGGGGGCCCGGGCGACGTTGTACGTCTGCCGCTTCATCGGGGGAGCGGAGATCTGGGGCCGGACCGCGCCGGCGGTCAGCGTCGGCAGGGACTCGTACACCCTGGTGTGTCGGGTCAGTTCGTCGGGCGGCAGCATCGACAGGAACCGTCCGATGGTCGTGCCGGCGGCCGGCGACAGGCCCACGGTGGACAGTGCGAACCGGCCCTGGTCGACGTCGTCCAGGGAGCTGGCGCGTACGGTGAAGCACAGCTCGACGTGGGCGGGCAGCTGGGTCGGTTCGCCGGCGGACAGGGCCTGGATGTCCGCGTCGGTGAGCGTGACCTCGCGCCGGCCGGTGAGCGCCGCGTTCTGGGCGAGCGCGAGGAGGTGTTCGTCGCGCGGTGTCGTGGCGAGGACGGGCCGCGGCAGCACGCTGCCTCGGAAGCCGACAGGAAGACCGAGCCCGGTGTCCGGATTGGTGAGCTCCCGCAGCGGTACGACGGTGCCCACGCTGTACCGCTCCAGGAACCGCGCCCGGTAGTCCTTCCAGGCCAGTGAGCCGTTCGGATACGGCGTGATGCGCGCCATGGCCGTCAGCGCCCGCTCGGCCTCACGAGCGACCAGCTCCGGCAGCACGATCTCGGCATCGAGGCGGACGTTCACCGCCAGGGTGAGTTCCGCGGCCGGAGCGAGAGCCGTCATTGCCTCGGCGGCCTGTGCGCGCAGGGCAGGCTGGCTATCGGGGTCGGCTTCGTCGTGACTCTGGAGGGCGCGGTGGATCTGGCGCAGCCGCGTGACCGCAGGCAGGTCCTCTGCGGCCTGTTCGAGCTGGTGGATCAGGTGGCCGAGCCCGTCGCCCGTGGTCGTCGGCGGCTGGAGATCGGTCAGCAGAACACGGTGTCCGACCAGGCTGGTGACCATCGCGTCGATGGTGGCAGCGGGCGTGCTGGGGTAGCCCGCTCGGAGCTTGGCTGTGAGGTCGCGGACCCGGATCGGGGTGGCGGCCAACGTCAGCGCCTTCTCGGCGGCCGGGGTACGGCGCAGGCTGGTGCTGGTCGGGCCGTCGGTGCCCGGCTGGTAGGGGACCACGATGCGCGGGCGCGCGGTCCATGTCGGGTCCGCCATGACCGTCAGGTGCGGCAGCACGGCTCGGTCGCGCTCCAGCGCCGTCATGATCTCGTGCAGCCACCTGGCGTCGACCCCGGCGAACGCCCGGTGCTCTCTTCCCCAACGGGCTTGAGCGCTTTGCCCACACCGCACCGTGGTGACCCCGGCGAACAGGCCGAACGGGGTGGCGCGATGCTGCATCCGCAATAGGTAGCGGGCCAAGGAGCGCGCGGTGCTCTCGACGCGCGGTGGGTGGGCGGTGCCGTTGAGCGTTTTGCGGACGGCCCGCGCGAGCGTGGGCGCGGCATGTGTGACGGCCTCGGCCCGAAGTGCGTCCGCCCAGACCTCCCCCATCCATTCGCGCAGTCGCGCGCGATCGGTGAAGTCCTCGGGCCAGGAGGGCACCGGAGCCGCTGTCGGGATGACGGATGCTCTGATGACGCCGGCGTCGAGCGCGTGATACATCGTGCCTCCTTCCCTCTCGGGGTGCCCGGGGCCGAGCGGGCGGGTGCCGCTCGGCCCCGGGACAGGGGTAGGGATCAGCCGCCGATGCAGGTGCTGTTGGAACAGGCGGACTGGCAGGTGGAGGTGCAGTTGTCGCTCGTGTCATTCAGCAGCGAACCCAGAACGGGAGCCGCGCTGACGGTCTGGACGTCAAGGTCGAAGTCGGCGTCGCCTCGGTAGTCCGTCGCCGCCTTGAGGACGACGGACGCGTTCTGCTGTGCCATGACATGCCTCCCGAAGAAGTGGGCGGGGATGTGCCTTGTGCCGCCTGACCGTCGGCCCGGAAAGGGCTTACGGCCAGGTGATCGTGACCCGCGTGTGGCGCCGTTCGATGCGGCGGCCCGCGGGGAGTTGGTGATCCGGGGTGCCCGCCGGGTGGACCTCGATGCGGGCCTGGTCACCGCGGTGCTCGCGGTCCCAGGTCCGGATCTCGGAGACCAGCCGCTCGGCGAGGACGTGCCCGCGCGGGCCGTGCCCGATCGCCCCCAGCTCGTAGCGGTCCTCGACGTCCGTGGCCCGTACGGTCCGGTAGGCGAAGCTGCTCCCTTCCACAAGGGTCGGGATACCGAGCGGCGAGGCGGAGGCGACCAACCCGCGCTCGCGGGCGCCCGGCTCCGCCGCCATCAGCGGAAGGTTGTCCAAGGCAGTCGTCAACCAGAGGTCCAGGTGCTCGTTGGACTCCGTGCCGCCCAGGGTGACCCCCGACCACACCGTCGCCCGCGGTGTGAACAGCGATCTGGCGAGCGCTGCGGTGTCCGGCTCGGGGTGACCGTCGAGGCGCAGGGCGACCTGTTCGCCCTCCGTGTCGTGGAGGACGGCGAGCCGGACCCGGTTCTCGCCGGCGCCCTGCATCGGGACGAAGCCGCACAGTTCGAACCCGTCGCTGACCAGGTGGTCGCCGGCGCGGACGAAGGCGACGGTGCGGGTCATGCCGCGCATCCGCAGCGGGACGACGAGCCTGCCGCCCTCCTTGAGCTGGTGAATCCACGCGGGGGGAATGTCGGCGGCCTGCACCGTGACGACGATCCGGTCGAAGGGCCCGTGGCCGGGCGCGCCGTCCTCCGCGTCGGCGGTGAGGACGGTGACGTTCGGGTAGCCGGCCGCCGTGAGGAACGCCGATGCGCGGGCCGTCACGTCGGAGTCGATGTCCATGGTGAGCACCCGGCCGTCTTCCTCGACCATCTCCGCGAGGTAGGCGGCGTTGGGACCGCCGGACCCGATCTCCAGCACCGTCATCCCCGGCTCGATCCGGGCCTGCTCGATCTGTAGCGCCTGGACCCTCGGGGCCGACACCGAGCTGATGTCCACGCCCGTCGCGTCCGTTTTGGTCACGGCCGCGAACTCCGCGTCGTACGACTTCGCCCTATCGACGTCGGGAGTCGCCAAGTGCCGCGGTACGGACCGGAACGCGGCAACGACCCGGGAGTCCCGAGCGGTGCCGAGTCCGATGAGGCGCTGCACCATGGCATCGCGCAACTCCCTCTCGACGGCGTCGTCGGGTCCGCCGGTCGTATCGGTCATGCGGGTGGTTCCTTTGCTCGTATGGGTCGGCGCGCTCGGCTGGACGCAGTAGCCATGCCGGACAGGGCCGTTGAGGGCAGCGGTAGGCGGCCTCAGCCGTAGGAAGCGGTACGGGCGGTGCTCGGCGAAGGGGGCCACGCGTATGTCCTCCGGAGCGTGACGGATGGGCTGAACCCTTCGAGCCTGGCCCTCTTCCACCCTGTCGGGAATGAACGGCCGTTGCACCGTTGTGGCACTTCCGTGGCCCCTCGCACACCGTCCGTGATTCCATGACGGCACGAGGGAGGCGGTTTGTGACGAGCGTGAGACGTTGGACCGGCCGCGAGGCCGGCCTGCTGCGGCAGGCGCTGCGGATGAGTGTGCGGGGCTACGCAGCCCATCTCGGTGTCGGTATCCGCACCGTCTCCAAGTGGGAGAAGCTGGGCACGGGCACCTGCCCGTGGCCGGACACCCAGGCCATCCTCGATACGGCCCTCACCCGGGCTGATGCCGCCGCCCAAACCCGCTTCGAGCAACTCCTCGCCGGTCCCCGGCGACCACGGCCGAGCAGGACCCCCGTGTCCGCGGTCGACGACCATGAGACGTGGGCGGAGGACCTGGAGCGGATCGTGGTGTGCCTCGACCGCCAGGACTTCGACTTCGCCGCCACGCTCCTGGAACGCCGGCTCGGCCGCGCCCAGGTGCGTGACCTCGACGACCGCGGACTGTACCTGTACGGACGCTCGTTGACGCTCTCCGGCGATCTGCGCCGTCTGCAAGGGACCCTTCAGGACCTCTTGACCGCCAGGCGGCTCTACACCGACGCGCACGACCTGTTCACCGAACTCGGCATCCCCCGCCGGGCCGCGCAGCTCGAACTCTCCCTCGCCGTGGTCACGGAAATGAGCGGACGCCTCACCCCCGCGGCCACCCGCTACCAGCAGCTCACCGACGACGAACGGCTCGGCTCCGCCGACCGTGCCCGCGCCCTCCTGTGGATCGGCACCGCGCTGGCCAAGGACGGCCGCAACACGTTCGCCATCCAGGTCATGGGACAGGCAGCCGAGCGGTTCGTGGAACTGGACGAACCGGAGGACTGGGCGACCGCCCAGCAGAAGCTGGCACTGGCCCACCGCGGGGCCGGGGACCTGACCCGGGCCTTGGCCTACATCGACACCGCCCGCAGCAACGGCCGCTTCGAGTCCCCGCTTCAGCGCGTCCAGATCGATACCGCGCACGGCCACATCCTGCTCACCGACCGGGCCACCCGCAGCGCGGGGAACGACGTGCTCGACCGGGCCTCGGAGATCGCCCGCCAGTACGGACTGAATCACCAACTGCGAAGCATCAAGAGCGTGCGCAACAGCGGGGAGTACGTGTGACCGGCCAGGCCACGATCAGCGACGCAGACCGGGCCGACGCCCGAATCATCTGGGACTTCCACCAGATGGGCCACGAGCCGAGGCCCTGCTCTGCCGCGATCGCTCTCGGCAGCCTCGATCTCGGCGTGGCCACCACCACCGCCGGCCTCTACCACGGCGGTATGTTCCCGGCGGTGGTCTTCACCGGCGACACCAGCGTCGCCACCCAGGAGAGGTTTCCCCGAGGCGAGGCCACCCACTACCGGGAGCACGCGCTCTCCCTGGGGGTGCCGGACCAGGCGATCCTGCTGGAGCCCAAGGCCACCAACACCGGCCAGAACATCGCCTTCTCCCGCGAGGTGCTGGAGAACGCGGGTGTCGCCGTCACCACCCTGCTCCTGATCTCCATGCCATACATGCAGCGACGCGCCTACGCGACGTGCCGCAAGCTGTGGCCCGAGGTGGACCCGGTCTGTGTCTCGCAGCCGTTGTCGTACGACGAGTACGCCACGACGCACGACGACGAGAAGCAGTTCATCGACATGCTCATGGGTGACATGGAGCGGGTGATGGAGTACCCCAAGCGCGGCTTCGCGATCGAGCAGCACGTCCCGGAAGGGGTCCGCGATGCCTTCGACCGCCTCCGCGCCCGCGGCTACGACAGCTGGCTCCTCCCTTCCTGACCACGTGAGCCGCCAGAACACGCCACTGGCGCGTTCGTGTGCGATCCACCAGCCCAACCTGCTGCCCCGCCTGTCCACCCTGGCGAAGATCCACGCGGCCGACGTCTGGGTGGTCCTCGACGACGTCCAGTTCGCCCGCCGCGACTACCAGCACCGGGCCCGCCTCGCCGCACTCGCCGACCCCCAGCACCGCAAGTGGCTCTCCATCGAAACCCATCTCCCCGACGGGCGAGCGACGTTGATCCGCGATGCGCGACTCGCCGACCCGCACCGCACGGCCCGCCGCCTCGGCCAGCTACCCGCGCAGTTCTACCGCACCAGCCCCCACTGGCCGCGGCTCCGCAGCGCACTCGAACCTGTCCTCCGCTCCCTCACCGAGACCACCCCTACAGCGGCCGTCGCCGAGGCCACCACTCTCGCCCTGCTCAGTCTCCTCGGCTGGCGCGGCTCCGTCGTCCGCAGCAGTGACCTCTCCGCTTCCTCAGACCGATCGGCACGTTTGGCCGACCTGACCACCGCGGTCAGCGCCGACACCTACCTCTGCGGCACCGGCGGCCTGCGATACCTCGACCCTCGCCCGTTCGCCGAACAACACCTCAACGTCCGCGCGTTTCGGCCGCCGGCCGCCGACGGCCTGTGGACCGGCGCGGCGCAGATCTCCGCTCTCTGGGCACTCGCCGCCTACGGCCCAACCGACGTGCGAGCCGCGATCGAGCACCAGCGCGCAGCCCCCTGACCGTCGCACCCGCTTTTCCCCACATGTTCGCCGCGGCCGCGCCGACCTTCCCGCCCAGTGCCGCGCGGACTTTCATCCTGGCCGAGCGTGCCACCGCAGGCTGGAACGCCCCGCGCTGGCGGGACGGCCTACGGGGCAAGTGCCTAATTAGGCGCTACGCGGAACACCCCCGCGCTGGCGGGACGGACCCTTTCTGGCCTGCGGCTCAGCAAGAGGTCTGCAATCTCTTTGCGCGCACGCGCTCTCTGCGCGGTGGCCCGGGCGAACCGCCGCAGTGTGCGCTGCGTTTGCGCCGTGCGGCCGGTGGGATTCGGCCAATTCGACGTTCTATCGGAGAAGTTGGTTCGCTGGTGCGCCCGCGCACTCCTTGCAGAGAGTGCGGGGGCGGGCGATAGACGTGGTGCTTGTTCACGACAGCGGGTTGTCCGTGTCGGTAGCGAGGTGCTGCGTCAGTGGAGACAACGGCGAGGAGTGGGCGTGCCCCGCGGGTGGCCGGACTGCCCTGGTGGGAGGTGTAAGCCTGGCGCTGGGCATGGTGATGCTGGTTGCGTGCAGTCCTTCGGGCGGGTCCGGTGGGTCCGGGCCGCGGCCGACAGGTAGTGTGCCGGAGCACCCATCGATCCGGCCGAGCGCTGTGGCGACGTCCACCGGAAGCGCAGAGCGGGCAGCTCGATCGGCTGCCACCGCCGCGTACTTGGGGATGTGGCGGGATATGGCACAGGCAGCGACGGCTTCGGATTGGAAGTCCCCTCGGCTCGCCGACCACGCGTCAGGGGACGCGCTGTCCATGATCTCGCGGGGAATGTACGCGGATCACGTCAACGGGCTGGTGATGAAGGGGGCGCCCAAGAACGATCCGAAAGTGACCTCTGCCATTCCTTCGACGGCCCCCACCACGGTGCTGATCTCCGATTGCGGTGACTCGTCGCACTGGCTGAAATACCGGGCGGACAGCGGCAAGTTGGCCGACTCCGATCCCGGTGGGCGTCAGTCGATCACCGCCGAGGTGAAGCGGCAGTCCGATGGGACCGGGAAGGTCGACCGGAAAGGACCATGCCCAGCACCTATGCGCCGTCGTCCAACCGTGACGACGGCCGTTGTGTCGTGGCTGTAGGTACCCCCGAGGGGCCGCGGACGCCGCGTCACTGCTGGGCCTGGGCGGCCCATGCCGCGATGTGGGAGCGCGAGCGCAGGCCGAGGGTGCCGCGGATGTTGCGGACGTGGGTCTCCACCGTGCGCACCGACACGTGAATCCGCGACGCGATCTGACGGTTCGTCAATCCCTGTATCAGCAAGGCGGCCACGGCCCACTGGCGCGGGCTGAGCGGGCCGTGCCGGGCCTCGTCCCGCGCCGGGGGCGCCGCCGGTGCGTCGCCCAGCGCGTACGCCACCACCTCGTCCGGGCGGAGTGAACGGCCCAGGGCCAGCTCGCGGTCCGCCCGGGAGGTCAGGCCGTTGATGCCGGCGGCCCTGGCGGCCTCGACCCGCTGACGCCACCATGGGTGGGACCGCAGCCCGCAGGTGACCGACTCGGCCATCTCCTCGGCGGCCGAGATCAGGTGGAGCCCGCGCTCGAACTGGAAGCGCCGGACGGCCACCACGGCCAGCCCCTCGATCAGCCCGGCCGCGTCGCCGGGGCCCTTTGCCGGCGACCGCAGCGGCGCGGTGAAGTGCCGCTCCGCCGTCGAGAGGTCGTCACACTCGACGGCGAGTGCCCCCGCCACGTGCATGATGTCGCACTGCCACTCCGGCGGGACGGCGGGTACGGCGGGGAGCGCCCGGTCGATCAACCGGGCCGCCGAGGCGGGCTCGCCGCGGACCAGCTCGTGCCTGGCGAGGTGGCCCACGCACACCGCGAAGGTCGGCTCGTCCGCCAGTTGTTCGCCCGCGCGGACGCTCGCCGTGAGGTCTTCGAGGGCGCCGGAACGGTCGCCGGCGTGCTCCTTCAGCAGGCTGAGCCGGAGCAGCAGGCGGCACAGCAGGGGGCTCGGCGCGCTCGCGCGTTCCCGGTCGACCGCCTCCTGCATGGTGTGCAGCGCCTCGCGGTGCGCGCCCCGCCGAGCGGCCAGCATCGCCGCTGCCTCCAGGGCGATCGCCCGGTAGCGCGCCTCGGGCTTCGCGGCGCGCAAGGCGCCGTGGACGAGGCGGGTCGTATCCGTACCGGCCTCCGGGTCCGGGTCCGTTTCCAGGGTGACCAGCCCGCCCACCAGCAGCAGCCGGCGCTCGTCATCGTCGGCGGTCGGCCCTTCGAGGGCGTGCCGCAGGTTGGCGAGTTCGGCCCCCGCCGTGCGCACCGTCTCCCGGGAGGCGATCCCCGTTCGCCACAAAGGACTCACCAGGGCCGCCAGCCACCGGGTGAGTCCTTCGTACGCCTGCTCCTCCTCGTGCAGATCGCGGAGTTGCTGGTGGGCGTAACATCGGACCGGTTCCAGCATGTGGAACCTGCCGGCCCCCGCCTCCTCGCGACCCAGGCCGGCCGGGGACCGGATGACGGACTTCGATTCGAGCGCCGTCAACAGCCCGGGCACCGACGACGCCGGGACCTCGTCGGTGACCACGGCGACCGCGGCGTCCACGCCGAAGCCGCCCGGGAAGACCGAGAGCCGCCGGAACAGCAACTGCTCCATCGGCTTGAGCAGGTCGTAGCTCCAGGTGAGCGCCGCCCGCCAACTCCGGTGCCGGGTGGACGCCGTCCGCCACCCGCCGACCAGGAGGGAGAGCGGGTCGTCCAGCCGCTTCCGCAGCTCGGCCACCGAGAAGGTCCGGATCAGCTGTGCGGCGAGTTCGATGGGGAGCGGCAGGCCGCCCAGCCGCTCGCAGACCGCCCCGGTGTCCGCGGCGTTCTCCTGGGTGAGTGCGAAGTCCGGCACCACGGCGCGCGCCCGGTCGGCGAACAGCCGGACCGCGTCCGATCGCAGGTATTCGCCGGCCGAGGGCCTGCCGTCAGGGTCCGGCAGCGGCAGCCCGTTCACCGGGTAGACGGTCTCACCGGGTATCCGCAGCGCCTCGCGGCTGGTGGCGAGGATCTGGAGCCCCGGATACCGGGCCAGCAGCCGGCCCACCAGGAGCCCGCACTCGCCGATCACGTGCTCGCAGTTGTCGATCACCACCAGCCAGCCGGACAGCTTGACGCCAGGCCCCTTCGCCTCCGCGAAGAGCGTGTCGGCGTCGATACGGCCGTGCAGCGCGGCGAAGACGCGACTGGCCACGGACTCCGGTCCGGCGCACGCCCCGAGTTCGACCACCACGATCGCCTGGCGCCCGCCGCGCTGCTCCTTCCTGGCCACTTCGAGGGCCAGCCGGGTCTTCCCGGTGCCCGCGGTTCCGGTCAGCGTGAGCAGCCGGGTGCCCCGCAGCAGTCTGCTCGCCTCCACCATCTCGTCCACCCGGCCGACGAAGCTGCTCAGCGGGGTCAGCAGGTCACCGGACGTCTCCGTCGCCAGAGACTCGCTCTTCATACGCCGTCGATAGGCGCGCTGCCGGCACGCGTTCGAGCAGTACCGAGCGGACGTGCCTTCCGTTCTCAATCCTTTTTCCAGCGGGGTGCCACAGGAATTGCAGGAATGCGGCATGGAATTCGGATGAACCATGAAAAAAACTCCACGACACTAATGGGGGGAAGTCTCGCGCGGTGGACATGGCGGATCTCATGGATGGTGACGAGGTGTCAGACGCTGTGATCGTAGGGCCCGTTGACCGGGGTTTCAAGGCTTCATCTTTCGTCATATTATGACAGCGTTCCGGCTTGTCGGGAGGTCAGGCGGGTATACGCTCGCGGGTTTCCGTCCGCGTGCGGGGCTGAACACACCGCCGAGTGAGGCTGATTTCGGTCATCCGGAAAAGAGGATGGCGGATAAACTCCGGTCGGTCGCGCGGCCGGTGAGGACCGTACGCCGCCGGTCCGGGTGGCACGCGGCGCAGGTCACGAGGTGGGCGCATCGCCTTCCCGCCGTCCGTACGGGTCCGGGGCCGGCGCCAGGGGACCTGCGCCGGCCGCCGCGCACTTCCTGTTGCCGCCTCTGAGCGATTTCTCCGGTGGGAAATGACGCACATTCTTCATTTGAATCACGAGTCTGCGCGGATTTCATGGGTGAGGTTGCCGACGCGGGCTTCGGCGGTCGGTGGTACGGGCCCCGGCGGCGGGAACCGGCGTAACTGCGGGCATCACCGATACCCGAAGTGTTCGATGTCTGGAACCTTCGGGGCATGAACCCCTTTGACGAACCGGACGGCGAGTTCCTGGTGCTGGTCAACGACGAAGGACAGCACTCCCTCTGGCCCGCGTCCTTCGACGTGCCCGACGGCTGGCGCGTGGGCCTCGACCGGGCCGGCCGCACCCGTGCCCTTGCCCACATCGAGGAGAACTGGACGGACATGCGGCCCAAGAGCCTGGTCGAGGCCATGGACGGGTGAGTTGCGGCTCCCGTCGCGCGCGCCCGCTCGACCGGGCACCGATCCCAGGCGGTGCACCGATCGAGAAGTGCCGCGCGGCGGGTCACCCGGCCGGCACGCGCGCCCCGGTGCCAGGGCGCTCTCCGCGTCGCGAGCCGGCCGGCCGGTCGGTCGGTGGCGGTCCGCCAAGCCGTCGGCCACCAAGCCGGGGCGGGGGCCCTTCCGCCCCGGCGCACCCGGCGCACCCGGCATGCCCGGCGCACCCCGCACGTCCGGCGCACCCGGCACGTCCGGAGCGCCCGGCGCACCCGGCACCTCCGCGAGCGGTTCGGTCCGCGCCCGCGGGCCCACCCCGCCGCCCGGTCCGCAGGAGCCGGGCGGGGAAAGCGGGTTACGCAACCGTGCGGACTGCGCCGATGAGGCCCGCGGACCACTCGGCGTACTCCGGCGACGTGCGCCGAGTCCCGGAGACCGGTCGGACGGCCCCGTGGTGCCACGTCCACGGGGCCCTTCCGCCGGTCCCGACTGGAGGTTGATCAGCCCATGAACACGCTGAGTGCCGCGACCGCCGAGACGGGGGCCGCCCGCGTCCCCCGACCGGGCGGCACCCCCCTTCCCCGCCGTGCCGGACCGACCTTTCTCGGCGTGGGCACCGCGGTCCCGACCCGTTCCTACACGCAGGAGGAAGTCCTCGACTTCTTCGGGATCACCGACGCACGCGTCCGCTCGGTCTTCGCCAACAGCGCGATCGACCGCCGCTGCCTCACCCTCCCGCCCCGTGACCGGCTGGGGCGCCCGCACGTCGAGACCCAGGGCGAACTGCTGCGCAAGCACGCCGCCCAGGGGATCGCCATGGGCGCCGACGCGCTGCGCCGCTGCCTGACGGCCGCGGGGCTGTCGCAGGACGACGTCGGCTACCTGTGCTGCGTGTCGAGCACCGGCCTGCTGACGCCGGGACTCAGCGCCCTGCTGATGAAGGAGCTCGGTCTCGCCGTCGACACCGGCCGGCTCGACGTCGTGGGCATGGGCTGCAACGCCGGCCTCAACGCGCTGAACGCCGTGGCCGGTTGGAGCAGCGCGAACCCCGGACGGGTGGCCGTCATGGTGTGCGTGGAGGTCTGCTCGGCCGCCTATGTCATCGACGGCACGATGCGCACGTCCGTGGTCAACAGCCTCTTCGGCGACGGCGCGGCGGCCGTCGCGCTCAGCACCGGCCCGGCGGACGCCACAGGACCGCGACCGGGACCGGGACCGGGACCGCGACCGGGACCGGCACCGCGACCAGGACCCCGGCCAGGACCGCGACCCCGGCCGGGACTCCGGCCAGGACCCGAAATCCTCAAGTTCGCCAGCCACCTCATCCCCGAGGCGTGCCCGGCGATGCGTTACGACTGGGACGACACCGCGGGGAAGTTCAGCTTCTTCCTCGACCGGGACGTGCCCTACGTCGTCGGGGCGCACGCCGAGACCGCGGTCGACCGGCTGCTGGCCGGCACCGGTCTGCGGCGCAGCGACCTCGCGCACTGGGTGGTGCACTCGGGCGGCAAGAAGGTCATCGACTCCGTGCGGGTCAACCTCGGCCTGTCCCGGCACGACCTGCGCCACACGACCGGTGTCCTGCGGGACTTCGGCAACGTGTCCAGCGGGTCGTTCCTCTTCTCGTACGACCGCCTGGTGCGTGAGGGCGTGCCCCGGCCCGGCGATCACGGCGTGCTCATGACGATGGGCCCGGGTTCGACCATCGAGACCGCCCTCGTCCGCTTCTGAGCCGGCGCCCCGCACCGACGCCCGGTACCGACCCCGCAGGAGGAGTCCGCAGTATGCACGCCACCATTTCGCAGACGGTCGTGGAAGCCGACATCGACGTGGCCCGCCCCCTGACACCCGGCCTCGTGGCGGAACTCGCCGACGCCTGCGACCGGGTGGAGGACGCCGGGGGCGGCCGGGTCCTGGTGGTGCGGCTGACCGGGTCGAAGGACGCGCCCGCCGCATGGCCGGGACCGGCGCAGGTGCACCTGGTCGGCAAGTGGGAGAACGCGCTGCGCAGACTGGAACGGCTCGACGCGCTGACCGTCGGGATCGTCGCGGGCCGGTGCAACCAGGCCTGCCTGGAGGTCCTGCTGGCCACCGATCACCGCGTCGCGGGACCCGGTACGACGCTGGACGCGGGCACCAGGACCGACGGCATGTGGCCGGGGACCGCCCTGTACCGGCTGGTGCAGCAGGTGGGCCTGGCGACGGCCCGTCGGCTCGTGCTGTTCCCGGGCGAGACCGGCGTACCGGCCCTGCACGCCGCCGGAGTGCTCGACGAGGTGACCCAGGACGCCGGCGCCGCGCTGGCCGCCGTCCTGAAGCGGGCCGCCGACTCCGCCGGGACCGAGCCGGCCCTGCGCCGCCGGCTCCTGCTCGACGCCGGCACGGTCTCCTTCGAGGAGGCGCTGGGAAGCCATCTGGCCGCCTGCGACCGGGCCCTGCGCCGTACCGACCTGACGGAGGACGGCAAGTGACCGCGGCCACCGCCGCCGAGGACCGGCAGCCCCCGGCCGCCCCCGTGCCGCTCACCGGCGTCTTCGACACCGACCGTGAACGCGCCACCGCCCGCCTGCGGAACGCGACCGGGCAACTGGCGGCGATGCCCCCGCGGGCGCGAAGGAGCCTGGC
Organism: Streptomyces sp. NPDC088194; assembly: GCF_040702025.1. Classification (NCBI taxonomy): domain Bacteria; kingdom Bacillati; phylum Actinomycetota; class Actinomycetes; order Kitasatosporales; family Streptomycetaceae; genus Streptomyces; species Streptomyces sp. NPDC088194. Next base: position 38,769 of record NZ_JBFBIV010000072.1, read on the forward strand.
GGACACCACCCGGGCGCAGCACCTCCACGACGCGGCACGCCAACTGCGGACCGCCTTCCTGGAGCTGCACGCCGAGCGGGTGTACGACACGCTGACCGCCGGCCGGACGGCACACCTGCGCCTGGCGGAAGTGGCCCACGCGGCCGGCCGGGACTTCCCCGGCCTGGCGCCCTCCGCGCGGCAGATGACCGAGGAGGCGGCGCGCCCCCAGTCCGAGAAGGAGGGGTGGGAGATCGACCAGGGAATCCTCTTCCGCGCCCTGCTGCGCGCTCCCGGCCCGGGCGCCCACCTCATGGAGTCGATGCTGCGCCCGACCCCCCGCGCGCTGGAGCTGCTGCCCGGCTTTCGGGACACCGGCGAGGTGGTCCTCAAGGCGGCGCGGCTCGAACGCCGGTGCGGCGCGGGCTTCGTGACCCTCACCAACACGCACTGCCTCAACGCGGAGGACAACCAGCACGTCGCCGACCTGGAGACCCTGGTCGACCTCGTCCTGCTCGACCCCCAGGTGCGCGTCGGCGTGCTCAGGGGCGGCGTCATGACCCATCCCCGGTACGCCGGCCGGCGGGTCTTCAGCGCGGGCATCAACCTCAAGGAGCTGCGCGCGGGCGCCATCTCCTTCGTGGACTTCCTGCTCGGCCGCGAGCTGGGCTACCTCAGCAAGATGATGCGCGGACTCGTGCGGGCGGACCGGCCCTGGCCGGGCACGGACGCGCAGAAGCCCTGGCTCGGCGTGGTGGACGGGTTCGCCATCGGCGGAGGCGCCCAGATCCTGCTCGCCTGCGACCGGGTACTGGCCGCGAGCGACGCCTACTTCAGCCTCCCCGCCGCCCAGGAGGGCATCGTGCCGGGCGTGGCCAACCTGCGGCTGACCCGGTTCCTCGGCGCCCGCCAGGCCCGCCAGGTCGTCCTGTGGGGCCGCCGGATCGAGGCGGGCGAGCCGGCCGCGCGCCTGGTCTTCGACGAGGTCGCGGCCCCGGACGCGCTCGATGCCGCGGTCGCCGGATCGGTGGACCGGCTGGCCAACCCGGCCGTGGCGGCCAACCGGGCCATGCTGAACATGGCGGATGAGCCCGCCGAGCAACTGCGCGCCTACCTCGCCGAGTTCGCGCTCCAGCAGGCGTTACGCGCCTACAGCCCCGACGTCCTCGCCAAACTGCACCGGTGACCGGTCCGGCGCGCCCGGGGGCACCGCGTCCCCGAGCCGGGCCGCCACCGGTTCCCCGGCGGCCCCGCGCGCACGTAACGGCGGCGATCGCGGATGGTCCGGGGCGTGCGACCGGACCGAGAGTGGGCCGTATGGAACTTGCGGATTCGGACGCCACGTCGGTGACGGTGCCACAGGGGGTCAAGCCGTCCACATCCTGGCTCTCGGCCGGAGGGGACGCCGAGGTCCCGGCCTCGCGCGAGGCGGGGCATCCCGCCCGGACGGACGGCGGGATCGCGGACGGCGGGTTCGCGGACGGCGGGTTCGCGGACGGCGGGTTCGCGGACGGAGGAATCGCGGACGGCCGTGAACTTCCCACGCTGAGCGGCGCGTTCGGCACGGACCGGCAGCGGGTGTCCCGTTGCCTGGTGGAGCTCGTACGGGCGGTGGACGCGCTGCCGCCGAAGGCGAAGCGCTCGCAGGACCCGCGGCGGCGCGCCGACGGCCTGCACCAGCGGGCCCGCCTGCTGCGCCGGAGGTTCCTGGACCGCCATGCCGAGCGGCTCTACGAGGAGCTGACCGACGGACTCACCCGGTCGCTGCGGGTGGAGGAGATCGCCGTTCTCGCCGCCGAGCGCTGTCCTGGCCTGGTGCCGGGGCCCGAGCGCCTGGCGGCGGAGGCGCGGCTGCCGCAGTGGGAGAAGGAGGGGTGGGAGATCGACCAGGGCCTCCTGTTCCAGGCCCTGTTCGGCTCGGCTGTCGCGGGGCCGCACCTGTTGCGCGCGATGCTGCGGCCGACCCGGCGGTCACTGGCGGCGCTGCCCGGGTTCCGCGCCACCGGTCGCGCGGACCTGGGGACCGTCTCGGTGACCCGCAGGGAGGGCATCGCCCAGGTGGAGGTCTGCAACGACGCCTACCTGAACGCGGAGGACGACGCCCTCGTCGAAGCCCTGGAGACGGCGACGGACCTGGTGCTGCTCGACGACGGCAGCCGGGTGGGCGTCCTGCGCGGAGGGGTGATGACGCACCCCGCCCACCGGGGCCGGCGGGTGTTCAGCGCGGGCATCAACCTGACCCACCTGTTCCAGGGCAGGATCTCCCTGGTGGGCTTCATGCTGCGGCGCGAGGTCGGCTACCTCGCCAAGTTCGTGCACGGGCTGCACCACGGGGAGGACGGTCCGGGCGGGCTGCCCGCGCGCGTGGTCAAACCGTGGGTGGGCGCGGTGGATTCGTTCGCGATCGGCGGCGGCACGCAGATCCTGCTGGCGCTGGACCGGGTGGTGACCGCCGAGGACGCGTGGTTCAGCCTGCCCGCGATGGACGAGGGGCTGGTGCCCGGGGCCGCGAACCTGCGGCTGGTGCCCGCGACGGGGAGCCGGCTGAGCCGGCAGATGATCTTCTGGGGCCGGCGGCTGCGGGCCGGCGATCCGGCGGCGTCCTGGCTGTGCGACCAGGTCGTGCCGGCGGGGGAGTTGGACGCGGCGGTGGAGCGCGCGGCGGCGCACCTGGACAACCCGGCGGTCGCGGCGAACAAGCGGATGCTGGCGATCGGTGAGGAGCCGGAGGACGTCTTCCGCCGGTACATGGCCGCGTACGCGATCGAGCAGGCCGTCCGCATGTACAGCCCCGACCTCATCGCCAACCTGGAACGCACCTGGGTCAACCGGTCGCGCCGACACGCGGCCGGGGCCTGAGGTGCGCCGGGGTGGAGGCGCAGCCGTGAGCCGGGGTGGAGGCGCGCCGGTGAAGAACAGCGGGACCCCGTCGGGCAGGACCCCGTCGCCGGAAGGTCCCGCCCCTGCCGGTCCCGCCCCGGCCGGTCCCGAGCTGACCGGTCCCGAGCTGACCGGCCGGCCGGTACCGCCCTACCGGCGGGAGTGCCCCGCCGCGGCGGCACTGCTCCCCGACGAGCGGCCGTTTCGCGTCTTCGGCACGCCGGCCGAGGCCGCGGCCGATCCCGCGCTGCTGTTGCGGCTGTACGGCGGGCTGGTCCGGGGCCGCAGGTTCAACACGCAGGCCACGGCGCTGACCCGGCAGGGCCGGCTGGCGGTGTATCCGTCGAGCACCGGTCAGGAGGCGTGCCAGGTGGCGGCGGCGGCCGTCCTGGCCGAGCGCGACTGGCTGTTCCCCAGCTACCGCGACTCGCTGGCCGTGGTCGCGCGCGGCGTGGACCCGGTGGAGGCCCTGACGCTGCTGCGCGGTGACCGGCACACGGGTTACGACCCGTACCGGCACCGTGTCGCGCCGCTGTGCACTCCGCTCGCGACGCAGTTGCCGCACGCCGTGGGTCTCGCGCACGCCGCCCGTCTCAAGGGCGACGACGTGGTGGCGCTCGCCCTCGTCGGCGACGGCGGCACCAGCGAGGGCGACTTCCACGAGGCCCTGAACTTCGCGGCCGTGTGGCGGGCGCCCGTGGTCTTCCTCGTCCAGAACAACGGCTTCGCGATCTCCGTACCGCTGGCGAAGCAGAGCGCCGCTCCGACGCTGGCACACAAGGCCGTCGGGTACGGCATGCCGGGCCGGCTGGTCGACGGCAACGACGTGGCGGCCGTGCACATGGTCCTCGCCGAGGCGGTGGAGCGGGCGCGCGGCGGCGGGGGCCCGACGCTCGTCGAGGCCGTCACGTACCGCGTGGAGGCGCACACGAACGCGGACGACCCGGCGCGGTACCGAGCGGACGACGAGGTGGCCGCGTGGCGCGCGTACGACCCGGTGGACCTGCTGGCGGGCGTGCTACGGGGCCGGGGCCTGCTGGACGACGCGGTGGCGGCTCGTGCCGCGGGAGAGGCGGAGGAGATGGCGGCGCGCCTGCGGGAGCGGATGAACGCGGACCCGGTGCTCGACCCGATGGACCTGTTCGGGCAGGTGTACGCGCGGCGGACCGGCCAGTTGGAGGAGCAGGCGCGGGGGCTGCGGGCGGAACTGGACGCGGCGGCGGAAGCGGCGGAAGCGGCGGAGACGGACGCGGTGGCGGAAGCGGCCGGCGTGCCGGGGCGGGGCGGCGCCCGATGACCGCGCTCGCCGAGCAGCCGGCCGCGCTCGCGGCCCGACCGGCCACGATGGCCCAGGCGTTGCGGCGCGCCCTGCGCGACGCGATGGCCGAGGACTCCTCGGTCCACGTGTTCGGTGAGGACGTCGGCACGCTCGGCGGCGTCTTCCGGATCACGGACGGCCTGGCGCAGGAGTTCGGCGACGACCGGTGCACGGACACGCCGCTCGCCGAGGCCGGCATCCTCGGCACGGCGGTCGGCATGGCCATGTACGGGCTGCGGCCGGTGGTGGAGATGCAGTTCGACGCCTTCGCCTACCCGTCGTTCGAGCAACTGGCGAGCCATGCCGCGAAGATGCGCAACCGTACCGGCGGCGCGATGCGGATGCCGCTGACCGTACGCATCCCCTACGGCGGCGGGATCGGCGGCGTCGAGCACCACAGCGACTCGTCGGAGGTCTACTACATGGCCACGCCGGGCCTGCACGTCGTCACCCCGGCGACCGTGGAGGACGCCTACGGGCTGCTGCGGGCCGCCATCGCCTCCGACGACCCGGTGGTGTTCCTGGAGCCGAAGCGGCTCTACTGGTCGAAGGCGCCGTGGTCGCCGGAGGCGCCGGCGGCCGTGGGACCGATCGGCCGGGCCGCGGTGCGGTGTTCGGGTTCCAGCGCCACGCTGATCACGTACGGGCCGAGCGTGCCGGTGTGCCTGGAGGCGGCGGAGGCGGCGCGCGCCGAGGGCTGGGACCTGGAGGTGGTGGACCTCAGGTCGCTGGTGCCCTTCGACGACGAGACGGTGGCGCGGTCGGTGCGGCGCACCGGGCGCGCGGTGGTGGTGCACGAGGCGGCGGGTTTCGCCGGTCCCGGCGGGGAGATCGCCGCGCGGGTGAGCGAGCGGTGCTTCCACCATCTGGAGGCGCCGGTGCTGCGGGTGACGGGGTTCGACATCCCGTATCCGCCGCCGATGCTGGAGCGGCACCATCTGCCCGGCGTGGACCGGGTGCTGGACGCGGTCGCCCGGCTCCAGTGGGAGGTGGAGCGCTGATGGCCCCCCGGGTGCGTGAGGTCCGGCTGCCCGATCTCGGCGAGGGGCTGACCGGGGCGGAGGTCGTGGGCTGGCTGGTGGCGGTCGGCGACGTCGTCGTGGTGGACCAGCCGGTGGTGGAGGTGGAGACGGCGAAGTCGCGGGTGGAGGTGCCCTGTCCGTACGGCGGGGTGGTGACGGCGTGCTTCGGTGAGGAGGGCAGCGAACTGCCGGTCGGGGCGCCGTTGCTGACGGTCGCCGTGGACGGGGAGAGCGCGGCGCCGGTGCCTGGCGAGGTGCCGCCGGCCGGGACCGCGCCCGGCCTGTCCGGCTCCCCGGGCCCCGGGGCGGGCGCGAGCGGCTCGGGCAGCGTGCTGGTCGGATACGGTACGGCGGCGCCCTCCGCGCGCCGCCGCCGGGTGGTGGCCGGCGGCCCACGGGCCCACGGC
>NZ_JBFBIV010000073.1:0-44144 GCF_040702025.1 Streptomyces sp. NPDC088194
GCCGCGCGGCGCGTCCGCTCCCCCCCCCCCCCCCTCGCCCCCGGCCCCCCCCCCCTTCCTCCCGACTGCGAACACCGCCCCCCCGCACTACCCTCTTCCCCCCCCGCCCCCACGGCTTTATCCACGGCTTTCGGCACCGCCTTCGGCACCGTTTGCGGGGCCGAGTCGTCGTGCGGGGTGGGGTCGGTCAGGCGGCGAACCAGTGGGCGAGGGACGTGCGCAGGGCGGTCAGGTCCTCGGGGGCCGGGGTGGGGGAGGCACAGGCCCAGGTGGTGTAGCCGTCGGGGCGGATGAGCAGGCCGGTGAGGTCGCCGGCCGGGTCGGCGCTTCGGGCGGTGACCAGGTCGACGGCTGACAGGCCGGCTGGGAGGGCGGCCGACAGTGACCGGTCCTCGGTTAGGTCGAGGAGCAAGGGACGTGCGGTGCGGGCGAGTTCGGCGAGCCGGACCTTTCCCGTTGCGGTGATCAGCGTCAACTCCGGGGCGAAGTAGCCGACCGCGGGGTGGGGGTCGGCGAGGCCCATGTCGTAGCGGACGTCGGTACCGGCGGTGAGGTCGGCGAGGTGCTGGACGACCTGCTTGCGGGTGAGCAGTTCGGTGAAGAGTTCGCGCAGGGCGGTGGTGTCGCTGCCCGGTGCGGTGAGTGCGGACTGGGCCTCTGCGTTGAGCACCATGCGCCGGGCGGCTTGGCGGCGCTCGGTGTCGTAGCTGTCGAGCAGGCCGGAGGGGGCGGTGCCGTGCAGCGCGGCGGCGAGCTTCCAGCCGAGGTTCGCGGCGTCCTGGAGGCCGAGGTTGAGGCCGGGGCCACCGCCGGAGGTGTAGACGTGGGCGGCGTCGCCGACGAGGAAGATCCGGCGGTCGCGGAACCGGTCGGCGACGCGGGTGTTGCCGCCGTTCAGCCGCCGCAGCACGTGCGGGCCCGTGCCGTCCGGCGCGCCGAGCGGCAGGGCGACGCCGAGCACCCGCCGGATGCTCGACTCCATCTCGGCCAGGGTCATCGGTTCGTCCGTCGCGGGCTGGTCCCACTCGGTGGTGCTGACCAGCGGCGGCTGCCCGGGGAACGGCGCGTAGGAGAAGCCGCCCTGGTCGGTGCGGTGGGGCAGGAAGGGCAGGACCGGCGGGTGGCCGGGGACGGTGAGGGCGCCGTTGGCCGGGTCGATCCACCCGGCGGGGAGAGTGGCGTGGGCGGTGCGGTTGGTGCGGCGGTCGTAGCTGACGCCGGGGAACCCGATCCCGGACAGCTTGCGGATCACGCTGTGCGCGCCGTCCGCGCCGACCACGTAGCGGGCGCGGAACTGCTGGTCGCCTTCGGGGCCGGTGACGTCGAGGGTGACGGCCGCGTCGTCCTGGGCGACGGCGCCGACCCGGTGTCCGCGCCGCAGGTCGACGCCGAGCTCGCGGGCGCGCTCCTCCAGGACCTGGACGATGCGGTGCTGCGGGGCGGCCAGCCCGAAGACCGGGCTGGCGTCCAGCAGGCCGAGATCGAGGCCCATCGCGGCGAACATGAAGTACGCGGAGTTCGGCCGCGGGGGTTCCGGGCTGCCGCTGAGCGGTTCGTGCAGGCCGCGGTGGTCGGCCAGGCGTACCACCTGGCCGAGCAAGCCGTTGGCCTTGGGTTCGGTGCCGGGCTGCGGGAGTTGCTCCAGTACGGTCGGGCGGATGCCGGCCAGGGCCAGTTCGCAGGCGAGCATCAGCCCGTTCGGCCCGCCCCCGACGATGATCACATCGGCTGTCACGGTCATGTCTCCTTGGTGCGGACGGGAAAGGGGCGGCACCGCAGTGGAGCGGGCCGGTCGCCGCTTCCGGCTACGGGACCGGCAGGCCGGCGGCCAACTGCTCGAAGACCTCGGCGAGGACCGCGCTGAGCCGTACGGGTTCGGGCGCGCGCAGGCTGTGTTCGACGGCTGTCGCGCTGCCGGCCGCGACCACGGCGGCGACCAGCTGCGGGTAGACGTCCCGCTCGGGATCGGTGCCGGTGCGCCGGGCGACGGCCGTGGCCAGCTCCCGCTGGGCCGCCGCGTTCGCCTTCACGATCTCGCCGGCCAGCGCGGGCTCGGCCAGCATCAGCCGTACGCCCTCACGCCACCGCTCGTTCTGGGGCGCGGAGTCGTCCGACGGCACGAACCGGCCCACCACGGCGTGGAACAGCGCGTCCCACAGCGGTTCGCCGGCCGGGCGGGCGAGCAGGTCGTCGGCGACCCGCTGCATCCGTTCCAGGTGGCTGGCGGCGATCGCCTCCGCCTTGCCGGAGAAGTAGTTGCGGAACGTGCGGACCGAGACGTTCGCCTCCGCGGCGATCCGGTCGACCGTCACGTCGGCCCAGCCGTGGATGACGCACAGGCGGATCGCCGCCTGGCTCAAGGCGACCCGGGTCTCCCGCTTCTTGCGTTCGCGGAGGCCGGGTTCGGGGTGCGCGGTCGTCGGCGGCTCATCATCTGCGGGTGCCATGCGGGCAGCCTAGAATAACCTTGCCGTCGCGGCAAGATTGCCAGTGCGGCAATAATTGACGAAGCTGCGTCGCCCCCGCTGAGGAGCGGGACGGACGGGGGCGCCCGGGGCGTCCCCTCAGGCGATCCGCGACAGATCGGCGGCCTGGACGCCGCCGAGCAGCGGCTCCCCCTTGAGCCAGCGCTCGACCTCGTCGACCGCGTAGGCGCCGAGCCGCTGCACCTCGCTGCCCTGGCATCCCGCGATATGCGGGGTGACCAGCACGTTCCGCATGAGCAGAAGCGGGTGGCCGTCGGGGAGCGGCTCGGGCTCGGTGACGTCGAGGTACGCGTCGATCCGGCCCGTCCCGCACTCGCGCGTGAGCGCGTCCGTGTCGACGATCCGCCCCCGCGCGCTGTTGATGACGGACGTGCCGTCCCGGAGGAGGGCGAGCCGCTGCGCGCTGAGCAGGTGGTGGGTCTCCGGCAGGTCGGGCGCGTGCACGGTGACGATGTCGCTCTGCGCGCAGAGGTCGTCGAGGTCGACGAGGGTGACCCCGAGCGCGTCGGCCTCGGCCGCGGTCACGTAGGGGTCGGCGAGCAGCACCCGGAAGCCCGCGGTGGCGGTGAGCAGGCGCGCGATGACGCCCCGGCCGATCCGGGACGCGCCGATCACGCCGACGGTCGCGCCGTCGGCGCCCTGCCTGCGGCGGAAGGCGGGCTGGCACCCGGCGACGTACTCCGCGGCGGTGCCGAGCGCGCGGTGCGACGCGAACCAGATCGTGGCCATGGTGTACTCGATCACCGGCGCCGCGTTGGCGTCGGCCGCCGAGGAGACCGCGATGCCGCGGGCCCAGACCTCGGGAGTGGTGTGGCTGCGTACGCTGCCGGCCGCGTGGATGGCGGCGGCCAGCCGCGGCATGCGGTCGAGCGTCGGGGCGTCGAGGACCGGGCAGCCCCAACCGGTCAGCAGCACCTGGGCGTTGGCGAGGGCGTCGGCCGCGTCGGGGTCGGCCGGGTCGGTGACCAGGCCGGGGTGGACGTCGGCGAGCGAGTCGAGCCGGGCGCGCAGCGAGGCGGGCAGGACCAGGTCCAGGACGTCCGGCTTCATCGCCAGCACCAGCTTCGGCCGCTCCGCCATGTCTGCTCCTCGCGTGTGGTGGTCGTGCTCGTGGTTCGGGCGGTGCCTGTCGTCCCCGTCGTGCGCGCGGGCCGTGTGGCGCCCCCGGTTGCGACGTGCCCGACGTACTGCCGACCGAACCGCCGAGTCACCGCGTCGGTCGGGCCGCCCGGTCTGCCGGTCGGTCGTGTCGCCGACGGGCCACCCGCTCGCCCGCCGGTTCGTGTAATCGGTTACTTCACAACGATCAAAGCCTAGGTCGGCGCTCATGTGGCGTCAACGCCCGTTGCTGCGCCTGGCGCGCCGAGCGACTCGATTCGGCCGTGGTGTGCGCGAAGTTCAGCCATTCGCGGCGGCTGTGCTCAGCTGCGAGGCTGGCGGGCAGAGGGGTTGATCTGTCGTAGTAACCGGTTTAGATTCAGTGTCACCCTGAGCGCCGCAGGGCTCGTGGCGCCCGCCGTAAACGGTTGCGGCGGGACCTGGTCCTGCTGGTGCTGACGGGGCCGGGGCCGGTCTGCTTCCCGGTCTTCCGGTACGGCGCGATGGCCGGAAACGTCATCGCGTTCAAGGACCGCGTGCCCTTTTCCCCGCGATCGTGGCCGACCGCCGGGCCGGCCGGCCATGGAGCGTCCCCGCCCGGTGGGGCACCAGTACGCTGGGCGGCGGCGCGGCGGTGCGCGGCGGCTGCGACGGGACTTCGGATGGCGGGGATGGCGGAGAGTTCACCAGGGCCGGGCGCCGGGTCGGGCGCCAGGGCGGGAACGGGTGCCGGCGCGGGTGCGGGGCAGGGCGCGACCGGGCGCGGCAGCGGCAGGCGGACCATCCGTGACGTCGCCGACCGCGCAGGCGTGTCCGTCGCCACCGTCTCCCGGGTGCTGGCCGGCAACTACCCGACGTCCGCCGCGGCCCGCGCGAAGGTGCTGCGGGCCGTGAAGGACCTCGACTACGTCATCGACGGCCGGGCCCGGGCGCTGGCCGGCACCGGCCCGAAGACCGTCGCGGTGATCGTCTCCTCGGTGGACAGCGCGTTCTACGCCCGCGTCGCGCAGGGCGTGGAGCAGGAGGCGGCGGCCCGGGGCCGGCTGTGCATGGTGTGCAGCCACAGCGGGGACGAGGCTCGTGAGCTGGCGCTGGTGCAGATGATGCGGGAGCAGCGCGCCGAGTTCGTGGTGCTGGTCGGCGGCGCCGTCGAGGACGACCGCTACCGGGCCCGGCTGACCGAGTACGCGCACGGCCTGGCCGCCGCCGACTCCCGGCTGGTGCTGTGCGGGCGGCCCGCGCCCGGCCCCGACATGCCGGTGCTGGTGGTCGAGTACGACAACGAGGCCGGCGCGTACGCGGCGGTCAGCCATCTGCTGGCGGCCGGGCACCGCGACATCCTCTACCTCGGCATCATCCCGGGCCACTCGACCGTCGAGCCGCGGATCGCCGGCTACCGCAGGGCGCTGGCCGACCACGGCCTCGGGCCGGCCGCCGAGCGGATCGACGGGATGGGCCTGGGCCGCGCGCGCGGCTACGCGGAGATGCGGCGTATCCTCGCCGGCTGCGGCGGCCGCCCGGAGTTCACCGCGGTCTTCGCCGGCGACGACCAGCTCGCGGCGGGCGCGATGGCGGCGATGCGCGAGTACGGCCTGCGCACCCCGCAGGACGTCTCCGTCGTCGGCTACAACAACGACGACCTCGCCCAGGACCTCAACCCGCCGCTGACCACGGTCAACATCCCCGCGTACGAGCTGGGCCGGGAGTCGGTGCGGCTGGCGCTCGCCGAGAAGGCGGTCCGCGGCGAGGGCGGCGGCTCGGGCGCCCTCGCGCAGAGCCGGCACCTGCTCGGCACGCACACGGTGCTGCGCGGGTCGGTGGCCCCGCCCCGGCCGCGGGACTGAGCCGCCACCGGGGAACCGGGTGCGGGCCCCGGGCCGCGTGCGCGGCCGGCCGGCTCAGCGGATGCGGACCGCGTCCGGCACGGCCGGCGGCAGCGCTTCGGCGGTCGCGTCGCCGAGCGCCAGCCGCATGTCCGCCTGCTGCCACAGCGGTGACTGCCAGCGCGCGGTGCCCTGTTCGGGCGAGCGCAGCACCGCGAGGGTCGGCAGCCCGGCGGCGTGCCCCTCGGCGAGGAGCACGGGCAGGTCGGGGGTCGGGGCGAGCGCGCCCACGTCGTCGAGGACGAACGTCATTGGTGGGTCGAGCCGACCGGCGGGTGACCCTGCGGCCATGCGCCGGCCGTGCTCGACCACGCTGGAGACGAGTGCGGTCAGCAGGGGCATCGCACCCGGATGGGAACGCGGGTCCTCGATCCGTTCGCCCACCACATAGAGCGTTCCCCGTTCGGAGGTGAATGACTCCAGGTCGAGGCCACCGGACTTGGCGGGTGTGCACGCGTCGCGGATGTGCACCGAGTTGAGCGGTTCGAGGGTGTGCCGGATCAACGCCTGTGCCGCGTCCCGGCGTTCGGGGTGCGCGTGCAGCACCGACTCCAGCTCGCCGCTCCAGCCGGACGCGGCGTCGCGGTCGCTGCGCAGCACCCGCACCGCCTCCCCGGCGCTCGCCCCGCCCGCGGCCCAGCGCTGCACCTGCCGGAAGGGCCGCCCGTCCACGGCGGCCGCGTGCAGCCAGCAGCGCAGCAGCGTCACCGCCGCGTCGTGCACGATCGCCTCGTCGGCGCGGGCGGTACGCAGCGGCGCGAGCAGCGCGGCGGCGCGTATCCGGGCGGTGTCCGGCCGCTCGCACCCGCCGTGCGGCGCCCACCGCAGCCGCCCGGGCACGTCCACCAGGTGGGCCGGGTCGAAGACGTGCACCGGCCCGAGCTTCGCCCGGTTCCCGGCCGTCTGGTGGTAGGTGTCGGGGTCCGCGGTGGTCACCACGACCGGTCCGGCCGCGGCCAGCACGGCGGGCTGCACCACGCGCTTGGCCTTGTCGCCGCGCGGCTCGGCGAACAGCGCGTAGGTGCGGGTGACCTCGCCGTCGGCGAGCGCGGCCAGCGGGGTGGCGGCCGTCACCGGTGGCGGGGGAGCGGCCGCCGGCGAGGCACCGGCGGGCACCAGGCCCTCGGCGTGCACCGGCGGGAACTGCGTGGTGGGCGCGTCCTCGGGCGCCGGGGCGCCGGGCGGCACCGCCCGCGGCACCGTACGGAACCAGGCGTCCAGGCTCTCCTCGCCGGAGCGGGCGTACGGCTGCGGGGCGGCGTGGTGGCGCGGCTCGGGGACGTCCGCGGGATCGGCGCCGTCCTCGCCCGCCGGCGTCCGGGCCCCCTTGCCGGCCGCGAGCGCCGCGTCCTGCTCGGCGCCGTCCTCGTCCTCTTCGTCGTACGTGTACGCGTCGTCGGCCGCGGCGGGTCGCGGTACGCGTGCGGCCCTGGCGCGGCGGGGAGTCCGGGTGCGCGGCGGGCGCTTGCCGCGCAGCCGGGCCACCGCGTTGAGCACCCACATCGCGAAGGAGAACAGCGCCACGATCTCCCCGATGAGCACCCACCAGAACAGCCCGGCCCCCGGCAACTGCCCGCGGGGCACCTGCGGCCATGCGGCGGCCATGTCGTGCGGCTGGGTGACCAGGTACCGCATCGCGCGGGGGGTGCGGGTGAAGTGCACGCCCTGCGGCCAGCCGCCGTGCGCGAGCACCCCGGAGATCCCGGTCGCCGTCCACACCAGCAGGGTCACGCCGAGCAGCAGGCCGATGATCCCGACGATCAGGCCGTCGGGCAGGCCCCCCGAACTCTCCTTCGTGCGCGCCGCCATGACCTCACGCCACCGCGTCGTCTGCCATGTGCTTGGCGAGGGCGACCTGCGCCGCGTGCGCCTCGGCCCGGGCCTCGGCCTCCGCTTCCGCCTCGGCCTCGATCCCGGCCATGTGGTCCTGCGAGGACTCCGTCATCGCCCGGTCGGTGAAGACCAGGGGCCGCTCCGCCTCGGTGATCAGGTGCTTGACCACCTGTACGTTGCCGTTGACGTCCCAGACCGCGATGCCGGGGGTGAGGGTCGGGATGATCTCCACCGCCCAGCGCGGCAGGCCCAGGACGCGGCCGGTGGCTCTCGCCTCGTCGGCCTTCTGGGCGTAGATGGTGCGGGTGGAGGCCATCTTGAGGATCGCCGCCGCCTCCTTGGCGGCGGCGCCGTCGACCACGTCGGACAGGTGGTGCACCACCGCCACGAACGACAGGCCGAGCCGCCGGCCGAACTTCAGCAGCCGCTGGAAGAGCTGCGCCACGAACGGCGAGTTGATGATGTGCCATGCCTCCTCGACCAGGAAGATCCGTTTCTTCCGGTCCGGCCTGATCCAGGTGTGCTCCAGCCACACACCCACGATCGCCATCAGGATCGGCATCGCGATCGAGTTCCGGTCGATGTGCGAGAGGTCGAAGACGATCAGCGGCGAGTCCAGGTCGATGCCCGCGCTCGTCGGCCCGTCGAACATCCCGCGCAGGTCGCCGTCGACCAGCCGGTCCAGCACCAGCGCCACGTCCAGGCCCCACGCGCGTACGTCGTCCAGGTCGACGTTCATCGCCTCGGCGGACTCCGGCACCGGGTGCCGCAGCCGTTCCACGATGTCGGTGAGGATCGGCTGGCGGTCCGTCACCGACTCGGCGACGTAGGTGTGCGCGACCTTCAGCGCGAAGCCGGACCGCTCGTCCAGGCCGCGGCCCAGCGCCACCTCGATGATGGTGCGCAGCAGCGCGAGCTGCCCGGTGACGGTGATCGCCGGGTCCAGCGGGTTGAGCTTGATCCCGCCGTCCAGCGCCGCCATCGGGTCCAGCCGGATCGGGGTCAGGCCCAGCGACTGGGCGATCAGGTTCCACTCGCCGACGCCGTCCTCGCCCTGCGCGTCCAGGACCACGACCTGCCGGTCCTTGAACCGCAACTGCCGCATCACATAGGTCTTCTCCAGCGCCGACTTGCCGTTGCCGGACTCGCCGAGCACCAGCCAGTGCGGGGCCGGCAGCTGCTGGCCGTAGAGCTGGAACGGGTCGTAGATGTACCCCTTCCCGGAGTACACCTCGCGTCCGATGATCACACCGGAGTCGCCGAGGCCGGGCGCGGCGGTCGGCAGGTACACCGCCTGCGCCTGGCCGGTGGACGTGCGGACGGGCAGCCGGGTGGTCTCCACCCGGCCGAACAGGAAGCTGGTGAACGCGTCCGTGATCGCAGCCAGAGGGTCCAGCATGGGCATCGGTGGCCTCCTCCTCCGGGCGGGCTAGCGGCGGATGCCGGTAGCGAACGGCAACGTGTTGACGAATGCCCGGTGGTGCTCACGATCGCACCATTCGAGCTTCAAATACGACTTACCGGCGGAAGCGCGGATGGTGCGCTTGTCGCGCGCCAGCGCTTCCGGGGAGCGCGCGGACACCGTGATGTAGCCGACCAGGTTCACCCCGGCCGCGCCACTGGCCAGGTCCTCGCCGCGCTGGTCGATCCGGCCGTGGTGGGCCACGTCCCGCGGGTCCACCACCCGGTTCATCTTCGCGGCCCGGCTCGCCTCGGCGTCGTCGTTGGTCTTCTCCGTCAGCATCCGCTCGATCGCCACGTCGGTGGGCTCCAGGTCCATGCAGACCGCGACGGTGCGGATCACGTCCGGGGTGTGCACCAGCAGCGGCGCGAGGAAGTTGACGCCCACCGGCGTCATCGGCCACTCCTTCACCCACGCCGTGGCGTGGTGCCAGGGCGCGCGCGTGCTCGACTCCCGGGTCTTCGCCTGGAGGAACGTCGGCTCGGTGGCGTCCAGTTCGGCCGGCCACGCGTTGCGGCGGGTCATCGCCTGGATGTGGTCGATCGGGTGGTCCGGGTCGTACATCGAGTGCACCAGCGACGACAGCCGGGCCTGGCCGAGCGGCTGCCGGACCCGGATGTCGGCCTCGGCGAGGCGGGCGCAGATGTCGTTGAGCTCGCGGGCCATCACCGCGGCCAGGCCGGCGTCCTTGTCCACCCGGGTGCCGCGGGCGACGGTCGCGCGGGCCATCGCGTTGCCCTCGGCGGCCAGTTCGCGGGTGAAGTGCATGCACGCCACCAGGTAGGCGCGGTGCTGCTCGGAGGAGGTCGACACCATCGACTGGAGCTGGTCGTAGGAGTCCTGCAGCCAGCGTGGCGCGTCCGGTTCGCCGCGCTGCGCCACGTCCTTGGCGTGCGCGTCCGGGTCGGCGGGCAGCGTGCGGGCGAGCATCTGGAGCCGCGTCACGAAGCCGTCGCCGTTGGCCACGTGCTTCAGCAGGGTGCCGAAGCGTTCCACCAGGGCTTCCTGGTCCTCGCTGTCGCGCAGGCCCACGCCCGGGCCCTCGATCTCGATCGCCGCGGTGACCGTACGGCGGTCCACGTGCAGCAGCACCGCGATCTCGTCCGGCCCGAACGGCGCGGCCAGCCAGGTGATCCGGCCGATCCCCGGCGGCGGCCCGACCTCGATCTCCCGCCCGTCCATCCGGGTGCCGGCCTCCTGCGCCGAGGAGCGGTACGCCGGCGCGACCCGCAGCATCCGCCGGTAGGCCCGGTTGATCTCGAACCAGCGGTAGAACGTACGCCGCCGGTAGGGCATGTACACCGCGGCCAGCGCCAGCACCGGCCAGCCGACCAGGCCGACGATGCGCAGCAGCAGCACCGGGATCAGCAGGCCGGACATCATGCCCAGCGCCGCCCCGACGATGATCAGCGCGATCTCGCCGGTCTCCCGGTTCTTGCCGACGATGGCGTTCGGCCGCGCCTTTCCGATCAGATACGTGCGGCGCGGCTGGGTGAACGGCTGGGTCGTCACCGGCGCTCACCTCCTTGGGAAGAGCCCTTGTTCGAACCCGACGCCGGGCCGGAGCCGGACCGGTACGGGGAGCCGCTGAGCGGGCCGCTGCCGCCGGAGCCGCCGCTGGAGCCGCTGCCGGAACCGCCCGAGCCGCCCGCACCGCCGCCGCGGGTGCTGTGCGCGGCCATACCGCCGGCCACCGGGTTGGCGGGCTGGCCGCCGCCCTGGGCCTGCTCCTGCGGGCCGCCGCGGGCGCTGTGCGTGGTGATGCCCTGACGGACCAGCGCGGCCGGCGAGGAGATCACCGCGGCCGCTGAACTCTGGCCGCTGGCCTTGCGGTTGTTGCGCAGGCTCACCACGTCGTCGCCGAAGCCGGGCACGAACCGGTAGATCATCGCGCTGGCGAAGATCGCCAGCAGGATGATCGCCAGACCCGACACGACCGCGGAGAACGAGTTCGGGCCGTTCTTCGACCCCGACAGCGCGCCGGCCAGCCCCAGCACGATCACGACCACGGGTTTCACCAGGATCACCGCGATCATGATGCCCGCCCAGCGCCTGACGTGGTGCCACATGTTCTTGTCCACCAGGCCCGCGTAGACCGCGGTGCCCAGCAGCGCGCCGACGTACAGCAGCGCGGCGCGGATCACCAGTTCCAGCCAGAGCACACCCGCGGCCAGCACCGACACCAGGGAGACCACGATCAGCATGACCGGGCCGCCGCCGATGTCGTTGCCCTTCTTCAGGGCGCCGGAGAACGAGCCGAAGAACACGTCGGTGTTCGACTTGGTGCCCGACGAGATCACGTCCGTGACCGCGTCGGTCGCCGAGACCACGGTGTAGAGCACCAGCGGGGTGAAGGCGGAGGCCAGCACCGTCAGCCACAGGAAGCCGACCGCCTCGGTGAGCGCCTCGGTCATCGGCACCCCGCGCACCGCGCGCTTGGCCACCGCCAGCAGCCACAGGATCAGGGTCAGGATCGTGGAGGCGGCGAACACCACGGCGTACTGCCGCAGGAACTCGGTGTTCGTGAAGTCCACCTCGGTCGTCTTCGTCACCGCGGTGGAGAGCTTGTCGATCGTCCAGGAGGCGGCTTCGGCGCAGCCCTTGCCGAGGGAGGCGAGGGGGTCGAGGGAATCGGTGGGGCTGGTGCCTGTCTTCGGGGTACTGGAGGGGGTGCCCTCGCAGTACGCCTTGGCGGGGCTCGCGACGTACTTGCACGGATCGCTGGTCGGTTTGGCCGATCCGGACGGCGTCGGCGTGGCCGAGGGGTCCGCCATCGCGCGCGTCGCGAGGGTCCACAGCGCCGTCTGCAGCGTGACGACGACTGCGGACAGGGGGAGGAGCCGGGCGCGGCCGCTACCTCGCATAGGTGAACCCTCCGTACTGCTGTACGGCACCCGCGATCTGGTCCGCCGTGGCGATCTGCTGGTCTCCGCTGACCGGCGCGGGCCCGTCCTGCTGGCTGGAGGAGGCGATCTTCCAGTCCCCGCCGCTGCCGCCCGACGTGCCCGAGGTGTCCCACACCAGCTTCTCGGTGATGGTGAACCAGGAGGCCGTGACGGGCTTGGTGGAGTCCTTGCCGGCCAGGCCGGCCAGCGCGGTGCACCAGACCTCGACGGTGGCCGCGTCCGCGGTGCCGGCGGTGGTCTTCGTGCCGACCGGGATCGTCCGGGAGACGAGGGTCAGTCCCTGGGGCGCGGAGCCGTCGGGGTTGAGGCCGAGGGCCTTTATCGCGCCCGTGGAGTACGCCTGGTCGAGCGAGCCCTGCAGGGTCCCGGTGGCCGAGGGGGCGTACACGGTCGCCACGATCCGGTGCCGGGCGGTCGTGTTGAACATGTCGACGCCGCCCAGCGCGACCGCGTAGTTGGCCGCCGCGGACTGGGCGCCCTGCTGGGTGTGGGCGAACCCGGCGGGGATGCCGCCGGACTTGCCGGTGACGGGGCTCTCGCCGGTGGGCGCGGTGGCGGAGGTGGAGCTCTTCGCGGAGGAGCCCGCGCCGCCGCTCCCGCCGGAGCCGGAGCCGGCGTCGTCGGTGGAGGACGAGGACCCGCCGCCGCGGGTGGCGAACGCCAGCGCCGCGACGAGCACGACGACGACGCCGACCACCGTGGCCAGCGCGCGCCGCGGCTGCGGACGTCGCCCGGCCTGGCCGTGCGTGCCGTGGCCCTCGGGCATCCGGGTCCGGGTCGGGGGGCCGTCCTGGCCGAGGCTCATCGTGCGGTCGCCCCCCGGGATGCCGCGGGCACGGCGCGGCGGCGCGTGTCACGGCGGAGCGTGTCGCGGAGGACGACAGCGCTGCTTGGTTGAGTGGGCATCAGCACGCAGCCTCGGTCGGGACGGTGGAGCCTGGGACGGGCTCCGTAAGGGGAACAGTGGCACCCGGGGGTGCCGGGAGGACGGTCCGGCGGTTCCGGTCGGGCCGGGCTAGATCGCCATCCCGTAGACGATGGTGAACAGCGTGCCGAGGGAACCGATGATGAACACGCCGGTCAGACCGGCGATGATCAGTCCCTTGCCCTGCTCCGCGCTGAAGGTGTCGCGCAGCGCGGTCGCGCCGATCCGCTGCTTGGCCGCGCCCCAGATGGCCAGGGCCAGGCACAGCAGGATCGCCACCGCCATGACCACCTCGACCATCACACGCGCTTCGTTGCCGAGGGAACCGAAGGGTCCCCAGTCCGGGGCGATGCCACCGATGATGGTGTTGATGTCGCCCTTCGCCGCTGCCAGAAACATGTAACTCACCACCCCGCTCGATCAGTTGACTCCCTCGCCGGGGCGCAAGGGGCCATCATCTATCTTGACGGAGGAATCCGCTGTTGGATGTCGACTGGGCGACTTTCTCGGCGGATCGTCCGTGTGATCCGGCCCGCACCCGTCAGACTGGGGACGGACCGGTGTTCGAGGGACACAGACGACTACTGTGTGTATCACGAGCATCACCGTAGGGCAACGA
This sequence comes from Streptomyces sp. NPDC088194, assembly GCF_040702025.1. Taxonomy (NCBI): domain Bacteria; kingdom Bacillati; phylum Actinomycetota; class Actinomycetes; order Kitasatosporales; family Streptomycetaceae; genus Streptomyces; species Streptomyces sp. NPDC088194. The sequence goes on from NZ_JBFBIV010000073.1 coordinate 13,213, forward strand.
AGAGGGCGGGATCGTACAAGGATCGGAAGGGTGGGGACCTCGTGCGCCGGATCTGGCTCATCGTCATCATCGCTCTGGGCCTGTGCTTTTCGTTCCTCGCGCTGCTCGTGGTGGGCACGTTCTCGGCCGCCGCGGGGCTGTCGGACGGCGAGAACGGGCAGGCGGTGACGTTGGCCAAGGGTTCGGTGCCGGCCGAGTACGAGCCGATCGTGGCGAAGTGGGGCGACTTGTGCCCGTCGCTCAACCCGTCGCTGCTGGCCGCGCAGCTCTACCAGGAGAGCGGGTGGAACGCCCACGCGCAGAGCGGGGCGGACGCGCAGGGCATCGCGCAGTTCATCCCGGGCACCTGGGCCACCCACGGCATCGACGGCAACGGCGACGGCAAGGCCGACGTGTGGGACCCGCAGGACGCGATCCCCTCGGCCGCCACGTACGACTGCCAGCTCGCCGCCTACGTGAAGGACGTGCCGGGCGACAACACCGACAACATGCTCGCCTCCTACAACGCCGGCGCCTACGCGGTGATCAAGGCCGGCGGTGTCCCGCCGTACGCCGAGACGCAGAACTACGTGAAGACCATCCGCTCCCTGGCGCAGAGCTTCGCGGCGCCGGTCGCGCGGCTGGAGCCGACCGAGCAGGCCGCGGGCGCGATCACCTACGCGCAGTCGAAGCTCGGCACCAAGTACCTGTGGGGCGGGGAGGGGACGGCGGCGCAGGGCGGCCGTTTCGACTGCTCGGGGCTGACGCAGGCGTCGTACCACGCGGTCGGGGTGACCTTGCCGCGGGTGGCCAACGACCAGTGGAACGCCGGGCCGCACCCGAGCCGGGCCGAACTGCTCCCGGGCGACCTGGTCTTCTTCGCCTACGATCTGAGTGACCCGCGCTCCATCCACCACGTCGGGATCTACGTGGGCGGTGGCTACATGATCGACGCGCCGCACACCGGCGCGGTGATCCGGTTCGACCCGATCGACTCGCCCGACTACATCGGGGCGACCCGGGTCACCGAGAGCGGGGCGCAGGCGCTGCCCACCTCGTCGCCGGCGTCGTCCCCGTCCTGACGGACCGTCGCCTCCGGGGCCTGTGACGGGTGACACCCGTGTGGCGAGTGCGCAGGGTGATGCTCGGCCCCAAGGCTGGGGGGTTTCCGGCCGTTCGACCGTTCCCCCTGGTCACCCTTGCATAACAGCATGGTGATCATCTGGCGAAGACCGGAACGCTACGTAGTGTGCCGACCGTTGTACGGGGGAGAATGGCGCGAGACGCAAGCGACGGGGGTTGCGCACGAGCCGACCGTGAACGCACGTTCCAGTTGCGTTGCCCGACGAGGGGTGGACCCGATGGCGAAGGTCACAGGCGACACCGTGAACCCCGACGTCAGCCTGCTGCGCGGGATCAACGGCCTGTCCGGGCACGCCTCGCACGGCGTCGACCGGGCCGTGGCGTGGGCCGGCGGATACGGCCTGGTCGCCCTGGCCCTGCTGCTGGCCGTCTGGTGCTGGTGGCGGGTGGCCCGGCGGGCCGAGGACGCGCCGGCCGCGGTCGCCGGCGTGCTGTGGTCGGGACTCGCGGCCGGGATCGCGACGCTGCTCGACCTGCCGATCCGGGCCTTCGTCCAGCGGCCCCGTCCCTACGCCGACCACGACGGCCTCCATGTGCTGGTCCACGACGGCGGCTACTCCTTCGTCAGCGTGCGCAGCGCCGTCATCGCCGCCATCGCGGTCGGGCTGTTCACCGTCGACCGCAGGTTCGGCGTGATCGCGCTGCTGGCCGCGCTCGCCGAGGGCTTCTGCGACATCTACGTCGGCACGCACTACCCGACCGACGTGATCGGCGGGTTCGCGCTCGGCGCCGCCACCGTGCTGCTGCTGACCGCGCCCGCCCTCGCGCTGCTCACCCGGCTCACCACCGGGGTGGCCCGCGGCCGGGCCGCGGTCCTGGTCCGTTCCTCACCGCGCGCCGCCCCCGCGGCCAGGCGGCTGGGCCCACGCAAGGTCCGGCACAGCTCCACCGACAAGGACCTGGCGGCGTAAGGACCGTGCGGCGCCGGGGTCGGCCGTTCGGGGCCGGCGGCTACAGCGCCTGCGGGAAGTCGAAGAGGCGGTTCGGGTCGAGCTGCTTCTTCAGGGCGGTCAGCCGGTCGGCGTTCGGTCCGTAGTACGCGGTGCGCCAGTCGGTCAGCGACGGGTCGGTGTAGTTCTGGTAGGCGGCGCCGGACGCGTAGCGGCGCAGGGCCGTGTGGGTGTCGTCCAGCCATGAGGTGGCGGACAGTTCGTGGGAGGCGAGGTACTGCGCCAGGAAGCGCGAGCCGCGGTGGGAGAAGGCGGTGGCCGTGGCGGAGGGGCGGTTGACCGCGCCGCCCAGCGCGGTGAGGGCGATGCTGCCGGCGCCGCCGCCGGACTGGCCGGCGAGCTGCTGCAACCGGCCGATCAGCGCCTCGACGCCGCCGGCCGGCAGGTTCACGTCGTAGAAGTCGGAGCGCGCGGTGTACGTGTCCCGCTCCAGGCTGCCGACCGGGGCGAGATGGCACTGGGCGGCGCTGCGGCCCTCGCAGCCGGCGTAGGAGAACATCGCGTCGACGTAGGTGTGCGGGCGCAGGGACACCGAGGTGGCGGGGGCGCCGACCGCGGTGGCCAGCCGGTCCGCGGCAGCGGCGAGGTCGTCGCGCGAACCGGTGGAGGTCATCGCGACCGAGACGGTGGGGCTCTGGCCGACCGTGCAGTTCAGGTCGAGCGCGGACCAGATGTGGTCGGGCAGGTCGGGACCCCAGCTCTGCCAGCCGCCGACCAGGTCGGCGGCGCGGCTCCACGGCCAGGTCAGATAGCCGGTGACCACGGCCGGCACCGGGTGGGTGGCGAACGTCAGGGACGTCACCACACCGAAGTTGCCGTTGCCCGCGCCGCGCAGCGCCCAGAAGACGTCCGGCTCGGCGTCGGCGGACACCGCGTGGCTGCGGCCGTCCGCGGTGATCAGCGTCGCGCCGATGAGGTTGTCGCAGGTCAGCCCCATCGAACGGCTCATCACGCCATGACCGCCGCCGAGCGTGAGCCCCGAGACGCCCACCGACGGGCACGACCCGCCCGGGATCGTCCGGCCGTACCGCGCAAGGGTGTTGTAGACGTCGATGAGTTTGGCGCCCGCGCCGATCGTGGCGGTCGTGCCGTTCACCCGGATCGAGTCGAGCTTCGAGACGTCCACGATCAGCCGGCCGGTGCCGCTGGACCAGCCCGCGTACGAGTGGCCGCCGCTGCGGACGACGGGCGTGATCCCGGTACGGCGGGCGAACTCCAGGCAGGTGCGGATGTCGTCGGCGCCGGTGACATACGCGAGCGCGGCCGGCCGGAGCGAGTCGAAACGGGTGTTGTAGAGGCGGCGGTCCACGTCGTACCCGCTGTCCTGCGGGCGCACCAGCGACCCGTCCAGCGACCTCGCCAGCGCCGGCCAGTCCGGCTTCACCGGTGACGGGGTGCCCGACGCGGTCGGCTTCGCGGACGAGGGCGTCCCCGAACCCGAGGCGGGCGCGGGCGCTTTCGCGTCGTCCCCGCCGCCGTCGCCGTCGCCGCACCCGCTCAGCGCCGTCGCGGCCAGCACCCCGCCGCCCGCCTTCAGCGCGGTCCGCCGCTTTACCCTGCGGGGGCTTTTGCCGACAATCCGGCTCCGGTTTTCTCCCCGGCCCATGCGTTCCACCGTCGCATCCACGCGTGTGGCCCGAACCCGGGCCTGGAGGCGGGTGCGTTCCGCCACACCCGCACCTTCAGAAACCCAAGACGCCGCATCACCTCTGCCGGTTGCGATCACTTGCTGGGCGGCCCCCATGTGCCGGTGGCCCCACCGAACCCGCCGCGGGGGCCCGGCCGGTGGGCCCGGCGCGCCACGGAGGGTGGCTGGTCGCGCAGTTCCTCCCCCAGAGCTTCGCCTGGGAGGTACCCCCAGCGCCCCTGAGTATGTGCGCCTGCTCCGCAGCGCACCAGCCCGTAGCGGGTACGGAAAGCCGGCAACGGCGAGCAACCCCATCAGGGGCACTTGGGCGTACCTCCCGGCGAAGCCGGGGGCGCGGGGAACTGCGCGCGCAAGTGGCCGCTGGCGGGGGGTCCGGGGACCGTCCGGACAAGGCACCCCCGGGCGGGGGTAAGCGCGGTGGAGCCGCACAAATTCAGGGGCGCGGGGAACTGCGCGCGCAAGTGGCCACCGGCGGGGGGTCCGGGGACCGTCCGGACGAGGCACCCCCGGGCGGGGGGTAAGCGCGGTGGAGCCGCACAAGTCCGGGGGCGCGGGGAACTGCGCGCGTAAGGGGCCGCCGGCGGGGGTCCGGGGACCGTTCGGACGGGGCAGGGCGGGCGGACAGGGGCGCCCTCAGTTTGGGTGGTCTTCCGCGTCGCGGCGAGCACGGTCCCGCGCCCGGCGAGCCGGCCCCTTCCACCCGCACGAGCACCGCGCCACCGCGAAGGCACCCCGTTCGACGACGGCCACGTCATGACGGCCATCACCGCCGGAGGCACACCCCGTTGTTCCGACATCGGACACGACTCCACCGTAACGGGCGTGACGGCCCGCTCAAGACCGTCGTTATCCCGGTGAGACCCAGCCGGTAGGGCGGGTGCAGGGATGGACGGGCGATGGTGGCAACGGTGACCCCAGAGGCGGGCACGACGAGTGCGACAGCAGACGGCGGGCCGACGGACGCCCACCGCCCGGACCGCGGGCAGGACGGGCAGCTCGGGCAGAACGGGCACCGCGGCCGCGCGACACCGCGGAAGTCCGCGGCCGCGGCCGCCGCGCTGGTGTGCGCGGCCGCACTGGCATCGGGCTGCGGCGGCCCGGCCGCGGGCACCTCCGCGGGCTCGACCCCCGCGGACGCGGCCCAGACCCGCGCCGTCACCAACGCCGCCGACACCCTGGTCAAAGCGGGCAGCTCGAAGGTGGTCACCGCGATGCGGATGGCCAGCGGCGGCACCTGGGTCACCATCACCGGCACCGGCGGCTTCGACTACGCCGAGCAGCGGGGCGAGGTGGTGGTGCTGCTGCCCAAGGACGCGGTCGGCAAGGAGGAGCACAAGCCGATCACCGAACTGATGACGCCCGGCGCCCTCTACATGAAGAACCGCGGCGCGGGCGTCCCCGCCGGCAAGTGGGTCCGGGTGGACACCACCCGCCTCCCCGACGGGAACCTGGTCACCGGCGGCGCCACCGAGCCGCTGGCCGCCGCCGAACTGCTGCGCGGCGCCGAGGACGTGACGTACTCCGGCACCGAGCAGCTGCAAGGCGTCCAGGTGCGGCACTTCCGGGGCACCACCGACATCGCGAGGGCCGCCCGGATCGCCTCGCCCGCGGTGCGCGGCCCGCTGAGCGCCGCGGCGGCGGGCTTCACGGTGACCCGGGTGCCGTTCGACGCGTGGCTGGACGCGCAGGGGCGGCTGCGCAAGCTCACCGAGCGGTTCACGATGAGCACCACGGCCGACGGCAAGAGCGCCGACCGCAAGGGCACCGCCGGGGGCGCCAAGGGCACCGGCACCCCGAAAAGCACCGGGGCCGCCGGCCAGGATGTGACAGTTGTCTCCACCACGACCTACGACGCGTTCGGCACCCCGGTCGCGGTGACCACGCCAGGCGGTACCGACATCTGGACCGGCAAGATCGTTTCTGCCCAGCCGTAGACCGGGGCACCGCCGGATCGGGCCTACTGGAAATGGTCCATCCGTGCCATGCGCCGGGTCACGTATGGTCCCTACGCTTGATGACGGCCGTTCGCAGGCGTACGGGGATGCGTAGAGGAGGTGGTGCGGGTATGGCGCCGTCGCCCATGACATCGGTGCAGGACGATCCAGTGGCGCTGGCCGAGATCGATCTGTGCGGCGAGCTGATGATCGCCGCTTCCGCCGCCGTCGAGGAGCGGTTGAGCTTCGACCGGATCGACGAGGTGCTGGAGGTCGCCCGGGTCCCGCTGGCCCAGGCGAACTAGCCCACCCCTACCCCCGCCCGCGCGTGACCCCGCCTCCGCCCGCGCCGCGCCCTGCCGCCACCCGGCACCGCGCCCGCGCCGCGACCCCGCCCGCGCCGCGACTACGTGCGCAGCAGTCGCGCTATCGCCGCCGTCGCCTCGGCGACCTTCTCGTCGATCTCCGGGCCGCCGCCGACCGCGGCCGCGGCCACGCAGTGCCGCAGGTGCTCCTCCAGCAGCTGGAGCGCGAAGGACTGAAGCCCCTTGGTGCTCGCCGAGACCTGGGTGAGGATGTCGATGCAGTACACGTCCTCCTCGACCATCCGCTGCAGTCCGCGCAGCTGACCCTCGATCCTGCGCAGCCGTTTCAGATGGGACTCTTTGTCATGGCTGTAGCCATGCGGCCCGTGCGGCTTCACAATCTCCCCGGCGACGCCTTCCGTGGCCATCCGCATGCCCGCCCTTCTGTCCCGTTATACCCCCGATGGGTATAGCTTACCGAATCGATACCCTGTGCGAGGCATCCCCTGTCAGGGGGACTTCGTCCGATGGGCGACACTGGTGGACGCCGGTTAGCCGCGGCCGGATGATGCACCTAGCATCAACGAGACCGAAACTCATGCACCCCGAGGACCTCACGTGCGCTTTCGTCTGACCCCCAGGGAGACGAGCTTCTATGACATGTTCGCCGCATCCGCGGACAACATCGTCACCGGTTCGAAGCTTCTGATGGAACTGCTCGGGGCCGATTCGCCGACCCGGACCGAGATCGCAGAACGCATGAGGGCGGCCGAGCACGCCGGGGACGACGCGACCCACGCGATCTTCCACCAGCTCAACTCCTCCTTCATCACGCCGTTCGACCGGGAGGACATCTACACCCTCGCCGGTTCGCTGGACGACATCATGGACTTCATGGAGGAGGCCGTCGACCTGGTCGTCCTCTACCAGGTCGAGGAGCTGCCCAAGGGCGTCGAGCAGCAGATCGAGGTGCTGGCCAGAGCCGCCGAGCTGACCGCCGAGGCGATGCCCAACCTGCGCACCATGTCGAACCTGACCGAGTACTGGATCGAGGTCAACCGGCTGGAGAACCAGGCCGACCAGATCCACCGCAAGCTGCTCGCGCACCTGTTCAACGGCAAGTACGACGCGATCGAGGTGCTCAAGCTCAAGCAGATCGTCGACGTGCTGGAAGAGGCGGCCGACGCGTTCGAGCACGTCGCCAACACGGTGGAGACCATCGCGGTCAAGGAGTCCTGACCTTCGTGGACACCTTCGTTCTGATCGTGACCATCGGGGTCGCGCTCTTCTTCACGTACACCAACGGCTTCCACGACTCGGCGAACGCCATCGCCACCTCGGTCTCCACCCGCGCGCTGACCCCCAAGGCGGCGCTGGCGATGGCCGCGGTGATGAACCTGCTCGGCGCCTTCCTCGGCTCCAAGGTGGCCTCCACCGTGAGCAAGGGCCTGATCGCCACGCCGCACGGCCGCAACGGGATGGCCATCCTGTTCGCCGCGCTCGCCGGAGCCATTGTATGGAACCTGGTCACCTGGTACTTCGGGCTGCCGTCGAGTTCAAGCCACGCGCTGTTCGGCGGTCTGGTCGGCGCGGCGCTCGCCGGCGGCACCCAGGTGCACTGGAACGGCGTGGTCGACAAGGTCATCGTGCCGATGTTCCTCTCGCCGGTGGTCGGCCTGCTCGTGGGCTACCTGGTGATGATGGCGATCCTGTGGTTCTTCCGCCGTTCCAACCCGCACAAGGCCAAGCGCGGCTTCCGGATGGCGCAGACCGTCTCGGCGGCCGCGATGGCGCTCGGCCACGGTCTGCAGGATGCCCAGAAGACGATGGGTGTGGTGGTGCTGGCGCTGGTGATCCACGACCCGAGCCGCGGATTCGGCATCCCGATCTGGGTGAAGCTGATCTGCGCGGCGATGATGTCGCTGGGCACCTACGCGGGCGGCTGGCGGATCATGCGGACCCTCGGCCGCCGGATCATCGACCTCGACCCGCCGCAGGGCTTCGCCGCCGAGACCACCTCCGCGGCGATCCTCTACACCACCTCGTACGTCTTCGCGGCGCCGGTCTCCACCACGCACGTCATCACCTCGGCGATCATGGGCGTGGGGGCGACCAAGCGGGTCAAGGCGGTCCGCTGGGGCGTGGCGAAGAACATCGTCGGCGGCTGGTTCATCACGATGCCGGCCGCGGCGGTCGTCGCCGCCGTCTGCTTCTACCTGGTCCGGCTGGTCTTCGGCTGACCCCCGGCCGGCTGCTCCGCCGGCCGGCCACCTGGCGAACGGCCTCGCTGAACGGTCATGCGAAGGGCCCCGGCCCCCGCAAGGGGAACCGGGGCCCGCGCGCCCTGCGGTGGCACCGCCATGCAGCACCGCACGGCGGTCTGGGATCAGCCGAAGCGGCCGGAAATGTAGTCCTCGGTCGCCTGGACCGACGGGTTGGAGAAGATCCGCTGGGTCTCGTCGATCTCGATCAGCTTGCCGGGCTGCCCGACGGCGGCCAGGTTGAAGAACGCGGTACGGTCCGACACCCGCGCGGCCTGCTGCATGTTGTGGGTGACGATCACGATGGTGAAGCGTTCCTTCAGCTCCCCGACCAGGTCCTCGATGGCGAGGGTGGAGATCGGGTCGAGCGCGGAGCACGGCTCGTCCATCAGCAGCACCTGCGGCTCGACCGCGATGGCGCGGGCGATGCACAGCCGCTGCTGCTGGCCGCCGGAGAGCCCGGAGCCGGGCTTGTTCAGCCGGTCCTTGACCTCGTTCCAGAGGTTGGCGCCCTTGAGGGACTTCTCGACGATGGTGTCGAGCTCGCCCTTCTTGCGGACGCCGTTGAGCCGCAGGCCGGCCGCCACGTTGTCGTAGATCGACATGGTGGGGAACGGGTTCGGGCGCTGGAAGACCATGCCGACGGTGCGCCGCACCGTCACCGGGTCCACGCCGCCGGCGTACAGGTTCTCGTCGTCCAGCATCACCTTGCCCTCGACGCGGCCGCCGGGGGTGACCTCGTGCATGCGGTTCAAGGTGCGCAGGAAGGTGGACTTGCCGCAGCCGGACGGGCCGATGAAGGCGGTCACGGAGCCGGGCTCGACGGTCATCGAGATGTCGTCGATGGCCTTGTGGCTGCCGTAGTAGGCGGACAGGCCGCTGACGTCGATGCGTTTGGCCATGGTGGGGATCACTTCATTTCTCTAGGTCTGCTGATGGCCGCGTCAGCGACCTGAGTGCTGCGGCGCCTTCCAGCGCGCGATGAGCCGGGCCACGAGGTTCAGGATCATCACGAAGCCGATCAGGACCAGGGCCGCGCCCCAAGCACGGGCGTAGCTCGCCGGGTTGCCGTTCACGTACTGCTGGTAGATGTAGAACGGCAGCGATTCCTGCGGGCCCTTGAAGGGGTTGTTGTTGATGTACTGGGCGCCGTAGATCAGCAGGGCGACCGGGGCGCTCTCGCCGGCGATCCGGGCCAGCGCCAGCATCACGCCGGTGGTGATGCCGCCGATGGCGGTGGGGACGACCACCTTGGTGATGGTCCGCCACTTCGGCACGCCCAGGGCGAAGGACGCCTCGCGCAGCTCGTTCGGCACGAGCTTGAGCATCTCCTCGGTGGAGCGGACCACGATCGGCGTCATCAGGATCGCCAGTGCCAGCGAGCCGGCGAAGCCGGACTGCGGCGCCTTGTCGAAGGCCACGAACCACAGCGACAGGATGAACAGGCCCGCCACGATCGAGGGGATGCCGGTCATCACGTCGACGAAGAAGGTGACCACCTTGGCGAGCCAGCCCCGGCCGTACTCGACCAGGTAGACCGCGGTGAGGATGCCGATCGGGGTGGCGATGGCGGCGGAGATCGCGACCTGCTCCACGGTGCCGATGATGGCGTGGTAGATGCCGCCGCCGGGCTCGATGGTGAGCACGTTCTTCATCGAGTGGGTCAGGAAGGTGCCGTCGATCACGCCGGCACCCTGCTTGATCGTGGTCTCGATCAGCGAGTACAGCGGCAGGACGGCCAGGATGAACGCGGACCAGACCAGGCTGGTGGCCACCCGGTCCTTGGCCTGGCGACGGCCCTCGACCTGGGCGGTGATCACGTACGACCCGGCGACGAAGAGCAGCAGCGCGATCAGGCCCCACTGGATGTGGCTGTGCAGGCCCGCGCCGGCGCCGATGGCGACGGCCACCACGATCGCGCCGAGCGCGATCGCCGGCGGTGTCCAGCGCGGCAGCCGCCGGGTCGCCAGCCGCGGGGAGGCGGGGAGGGCGGGGGACGGCGTCGCGTCGACAGCGGTCTCGGTCATGCGTTGGCCCCCGAGTACTCCTTGCGCCGGGCGATGATCAGCCGGGCGGCTCCGTTGACCAGCAGCGTGATGACGAAGAGCACCAGGCCGGACGCGATCAGGGCGTCCCGGCCGTACTGGGTGGCCTCACCGAACTTGGCGACGATGTTCTGCGAGAAGGTGCCGCCGGCCGGGTCCAGCAGGTGCGCGCTCAGGGTCGGCGAGGCGGACAGCACGGTGGCCACCGCCATGGTCTCGCCGAGCGCGCGGCCCAGGCCCAGCATCGAGGCGGAGATGATGCCGGAGCGGGCGAAGGGGAGCACCGACATGCGGATGACCTCCCAGCGGGTCGCGCCGAGCGCGAGCGCCGCCTCCTCGTGCATCTTCGGCACCTGCCGGATCACCTCGCGGCTGACGTTGGTGATGATCGGCAGGATCATGATCGCCAGCAGGATGCCCACCGTGAACAGCGAGCGCGGGGTGGAGTTCGGGTCGTCCTTGTGGAAGAGGACCGTCCAGCCCAGGTAGTCGTTGAGCCAGAGGTTGAGGCCGCGCAGGTGCGGCACCAGGAAGAGCGCGCCCCACAGGCCGTAGATGATGCTGGGCACCGCGGCGAGCAGGTCGATGACGTACGCGATCACGTCGCCGAGCCGGCGCGGCGCGTAGTGCGTGATGAACAGCGCGATGCCGACCGCGATGGGCACGGCGATGGCCATCGCGATCACGGCGCTGACCACGGTGCCGTAGGCGAGGACGGCGATGCCGAACTTCGGCGGGGTCAGGGCGGCGTTCCACTCGAAGGTGGTGAAGAAGTTCGCGTGGTCCTTGGAGATGGCGCTGACCGCGCGGACGGTCAGGAAGAGCGCGATGGCGCCCATGATCACGAGGACGAAGATGCCCGAGCCGCGGGAGAGTCCGGCGAAGATCCGGTCGCCCGGGCGGGTGACCGTCTTCGCCTGGGGCGGCGGCGGGGCGGTGGGGGGTGGTGCGGTGGTTGTCATGGGGAACTCCGGTCTGGGGTGGGGGAGGACTGCTCCCCCGGCGGCGGTGCACCGGATGTACGGCGGGCCCCGCGGTGGTCGTGTCGACCGCGGGGCCCGCCGCGTGGGTCAGGAGAGAGCGGTGACGGCGGAGCGGACCTTCGTGGCGATCGCGTCGGGCAGCGGGGCGTAGCCGGCGCTGGACAGCTGGCCCTGGCCGTCGGCGCTCGCGATGTAGTTCAGGAAGGACTTCGTCAGCGGCAGGGTGTCGGACTTGTTGCCCTTGTCGCAGGCGATCTCGTACGTCACCAGGACGATCGGGTAGGCGTTGTCCGCCTTGGTGATGTACGCGGCGCTCAGGTCGAGCGCCAGGTCGGAGCCGGTGCCGACGACCTTGGCCTGCGCGATGCCCGCGGAGGCGTTGGCGCTGCTGGCCTCGACCGGCTGCGAGGCGCCGGTGGCGATCTTGACGGTCGGGATCTGGTCGGCGGTCGCGTAGGACAGCTCGAAGTAACCGATCGCGCCCTCGGTCTGCTTGACCTGCGAGGCCACACCGGAGGACTGGGCGACGGCCTGGCCGCCGTGACCCGCCCACGCCTTGGCGTGCGGGTACGGCCAGTCGGCCTTGGCCGCGCCACCGAGGTACTTGGTGAGGTTGTCGGTGGTGCCGGAGTCGTCCTGGCGGTGGAAGCTCTGGATCTTGGTGCTCGGCAGGCTGGCGCTCGGGTTGAGCTTCTTGATCGCCGGGTCGTTCCACTTGGTGATCTTGCTGTTGAAGATCTTCGCCAGGGTGGGGGCGTCCAGCACCAGGTCGTTCACGCCGGGCAGGTTGTAGCCGATCGCGATCGGGCCGCCGACCATCGGGATGCTGATGCCCTCGCCGCCGGTGCACACCTTCTTGGAGGAGGTGATCTCGTCGGGGGCGAGCGGGGAGTCGGAACCGGCGAAGGCGTCCGTGCCCTGGTTGAAGTCGATGATGCCCTGGCCGGACGACGACGGCTTGTAGTTGATCGTCGCGCCGGAGCACGCCTGCTGGTAGTTCTTCACCCAGGCTTCCATCGCGTTCTGCTGAGCGGTGGAGCCGGAGGACAGGATCTGTCCCTTGGCGCAGGAGATCGACGACGCGTTCGTCGACGAGCTGGCCGAACCGCTGGGCGCCGACGAGCTGTTGTCACTGCTGTCGTTGTTGTCCGAACCGCAGGCGGTCAGGACCAGCGCGCCGGTAATCGCGACCGCGCCGACGGTCAAGGCCCGCAGTCCGCTCTTACGCTGAAGCTTCACCTTCGTGTGTTCCTTCCAAAAGCCCGCCGGTGGACGGCGAAGCAGAGGGTTTGGTGATCTGCATCCACCCGGCGCCTTGCTGCTCACCGGTAAGGCCGAAATTAGGCAGATCAGATGAAGCGGCCAACGGGGGAGAGTGAACGCGAGGTGAACCTCATCCGTCGGTGTGGTGGCCCGGCGCGGGGAGGCTGCTCGGATGAGCCGGGTGGGGTGCGCGAGGAGCGCGTGACCTGGGCATGGGCCCGGCGCACGGATGCCCGCGGGCACCGGCCGGAGGGCACGGCGAGGACCGGGCGACGGGGGCGCGCCGACGGTGCGGGGCGGGCGCGACAGGCGCTAAGGCGCGACAGGGCGCGCGAGGGCGCTACGGCGACGGGCGCGCGACGGCGCTACGGCGGGACCGCGCCACGGGGCCGCGCGGCCGGTCAGTCCGCCAGGGCGCCCAGCAGCGCGGTGATCAGCTCGCGGTCCCGGTCGTGGGTGAGCCGGCGCCGGGCCGCCTCCGGGGCGAGCCAGGCCACCCGGTCGACCTCGTCGTTGGGCGAGAAGGGCGGCGCGGCGGGCCCGGAGGGTGCCTCGGCGGCCCAGTACCTGACCTCCTTGGGACGCCCGGCGGTCCAGTAGTGCGCGGCCGGCAGCGGCGTGCCGAGCACGCACTCCACGCCGGTCTCCTCCCGGGTCTCGCGCACCGCGGCCGCCGCGTGGTCCTCGCCCCGCTTCAACTTGCCCTTGGGCAGGCTCCAGTCGTCGTACCGCGGCCGGTGGATGAGCGCGACCTCGATCCCGCCGCCGTCCGCGGCGCGTCGCCACAGCACGGTGCCGGCCGCCCTGACCGTGGTGCTCACGACTGCCACAACCGGGAGAACGAGAAGCGGGCGGCCTCCACCTCATGCCGCTGGTCGGCGTGCAGCACCCCCAGCGCGTACGCGGTGGCCGGGGCGATCCGGGGGGTGCGGGCCGCGGCGGACACCGCGGCGGCCGACTCGGCGGCCTCGTGGTGCCGCTGGAGGACGAGCGCGGCCTCGGCCAGCCGCGGGTCGCCGTGGCCGCCGGCCCCGGGCACCTCGGCGGCGTACCGGCTCAGCCGCAGCAGGATGCGCACCTGGTGCCAGGGCGCGTCCTGGAGGTCCGCGGTGAGTTCGGCGCCGAGCGCGGCCTGCACCGCCTCGGCGTTGTACGGGTGCGCGGCCCGGCGCAGCGGCAGCGTGCCGGCCGCCTCGGCGAGCCGGGAGTGCGCCTGCTCGGCCAGCGGCGGCAGCACCGCGGCCGCGGGCCGGCCGGCCCGCGCGGTCAGCGGCACCTCGGAGGCGAGCACCGCGATGGAGTCGGCCAGCGCGTGGAAGCGGGCCGAGCCCATCGCCTGCAAGGTCGCCGAGTGCGCCCGGGTACGGGCCAAGGTGAGCTGCCGCTCCAGCAGCGCGGCGGCCCGCGCCGCCCCGACCGCCAGCGGCGCGCCGGCCTGCGTGGGAACCGGGCCGCGCGCGGCGACCGCCGCGACGCCGCCGGCTCCGCCCGACCGCGGCCCCGGGGCCCGGCCGCTCCCGCCCGGCTCCGTGCCGAGAGCGGCTCCGGCTGCCGCGTCCGTACGCCGGCCGAACTCCGATCCGGGCGCGGGGCCGGGACCGGTCGCCGGGTCGGTGTCCCGCCAGGCGCCCTGGGGGAGCGGCGGAGGCGGGAGCGGGTCCTCGGGCGGGGCGAGGGCGGACAGCCGGCGCAGGGCGTCCAGGAGGCGGCCGAGCCGCACCGCGTACTGCGGCTCGCGGCCGAGGGTGGCGCCCAGCCAGCCCAGCTCGGCCCGCATCGGCTCCGCCCAGGCCGGGTCGGTCAGCTCGCCGTAGGTGTGCAGCACGCCGGCGATCCGCCGGGAGCTGCCGCGCAGCAGCGAGTCCGCCACGGCCTCGTCGTCGCCGCGCACGCCGAGCCCGCGCAGGAACGCGGTCGCCTGCGTGCGCAGATAGGACGACAGCGCCTCGCCCGCGCTCCTGCCGTCGGCCCCCGTGCTGACGCCCACCGCGCTGCTCCCCGTGTCCGTGCCGTCGCCCGGTCGACCGGGGATCTCCTGTGCGAGCAGGTCGCTATGTTGCTGCTGACGGGCCACGCCGGCGCCTCCGGGCGTCGATGAGCATTTCCTGGACGTTGCGCAGCGGGCGGCCGTCGGAGTCGGTGCTGTGCCGGGTCCAGTCGCCGTCGGCCGCCAGGTGCCAGGACGCCGTGGCGTCCGACATCCCGGTCTCCAGCAACCCGTTGAGCGTGGCGCGGTGGCCCGGGTCGGTGACCCGTACCAGCGCCTCGATCCGGCGGTCGAGGTTGCGGTGCATCATGTCGGCGCTGCCCAGCCACACCTCGGGCTCGCCGCCGTTGCCGAAGACGAACACCCGGGAGTGCTCCAGGAACCGGCCGAGCACGCTGCGTACCCGGATGTTCTCCGACAGGCCGTCCACGCCTGGTCTGACCGCGCAGATGCCGCGCACCCAGATGTCGACCGGCACGCCGGCCTGCGAGGCGCGGTAGAGCGCGTCGATCACCACCTCGTCGACGATCGAGTTCACCTTCACCCGCACGTAGGCGGGGCGCCCGGCGCGGTGGTGGCCGATCTCGGCGAGGATGCGCTGGATCAGCCCGTCGCGCAGGCTGCGCGGGGCGACCAGCAGCCGGTTGTACGTCTCGCGGCGCGAGTAGCCGGACAGCCGGTTGAACAGGTGGGAGAGGTCCGCGCCGACCTTGGGGTCGGCGGTGAGCAGGCCCAGGTCCTCGTAGAGCCGGGCGGTCTTCGGGTGGTAGTTGCCGGTGCCGACGTGGCTGTAGCGGCGCAGGGTGTCGCCTTCCTGGCGGACCACCAGCGACAGCTTGCAGTGCGTCTTGAGGCCGACCAGGCCGTAGACGACGTGGCAGCCGGCCTCCTCCAGCTTGCGGGCCCACTTGATGTTGGCCTGCTCGTCGAAGCGGGCCTTGATCTCGACCAGCACCAGCACCTGCTTGCCCGCCTCGGCCGCGTCGATCAGCGCGTCCACGATCGGCGAGTCGCCGGAGGTGCGGTAGAGCGTCTGCTTGATGGCCAGCACGTCGGGGTCGGCGGCGGCCTGGTCGAGGAAGGACTGCACGGAGGTGGAGAACGAGTCGTACGGGTGGTGCAGCAGGACGTCCCGCTCGCGCATCGCGGCGAAGATGTCCGGCGGCGAGGCGGACTCGACCTCGGCGAGGTCGCGGTGGGTGCCGGCCACGTAGGGCGGGAACTTCAGCTCCTCGCGGTCCAGGGCGGCGATCGCGAAGAGCCCGGTCAGGTCGAGCGGGCCGGGCAGCGGATAGACCTCGGTGTGCTTCATCTTCAGCTCGTGGACGAGCAGGTCGAGCACCCGCGGCGCGATCGACTCCTCGACCTCCAGCCGCACCGGCGGCCCGAAGCGGCGCCGCATCAGCTCCTTCTCCAGGGCCTGGAGCAGGTTCTCCGCGTCGTCCTCCTCGACCTCCAGGTCCTCGTTGCGGGTGACGCGGAACATGTGGTGGTCGAGGACCTCCATGCCCGGGAACAGCTCGTCGAGGTGGGCGGCGATCACGTCCTCCAGCGGGACGTACCGCTGCGGGCTCGCCTCCAGCAGCCGGGACAGGATCGGCGGCACCTTCACCCGGGCGAAGTGCTCGTGCCCGGAGACCGGGTTGCGGACCACCACCGCGAGGTTCAGCGACAGGCCGGAGATGTACGGGAAGGGGTGCGCCGGGTCGACCGCGAGCGGGGTCAGCACCGGGAAGATCTGCTTGCGGAAGAGCGTGGCCAGCCGGGCCTGCTCCTGGCCGGTCAGATCGCCCCAGCGGATGACGTGGATGCCCTCGTCGGCCAGCTGCGGGCCGACGTCGTTCTGGAAGCAGGCGGCGTGCCGGGCCATCAGCTCGCGGGACCGGGTCAGGATCAGGTCCAGCACGTCGCGCGGCTGGAGGCCGGACGCGGAGCGGGTGGCGACACCGGTGGCCATCCTGCGCTTCAGGCCGGCCACCCGGACCATGAAGAACTCGTCGAGGTTGCTCGCGAATATGGCCAGGAAGTTCGCGCGTTCCAGGAGCGGGGTGGACGGGTCCTCGGCGAGTTCCAGGACCCGCTCGTTGAACGCCAGCCAGCTGCGCTCGCGGTCCAGGAAACGGCCCTGCGGGAGTTCCTCGCCGAATTCCTCGCCGGCCTCGGCCAGCCCGGGCGGCTCCGGGTCGAGATCGGGGACCACTCGCGGCCGGAAAGCGCCGTCGGGGGTGCTGAAGGTGCCGTTCGCGGCGTGCCCGCCCGTGCCTCCGGCAGTCTGAGCCGCCTGGGCGGTCTGCGCGGGTACATTCGGGTGGTTTGTCTGGGCCATGGGTTTCGAGCCCTCCTCCGGTTCCGGCACATCCGCCACATGGGCGGCCCCCGTACGGCGGCCGACGGCCGTCGCTCCATTGTCCCGTGTACCTGCGGGTTTCGGCAGGTCGGGCGGGGGTGTGGGGGGCGGGGCAGCGTGCTGCACCCAGCGATGTTCGCAAGCGCGGTTGAATGACCGGTAAAGAGAGCATTGCCGTCAGGCAAGCGGGGTGCTTCCAGCAAGGGTGCGCTCACCCTCCGGGGTGCCCCCACGCGCCCCTGAGTATGCGCGGCTCTTCGCGAGGTGCCCAGAACTTTCTCCGCGGCGAGCACCTCCCACAAGGGGCGCGGGGAACTGCGCGCCCAGCAGTCCACCCACAGAAGTTCCGGCGACCCCCGCAGCAGCAGCCCGATCGGTCGTCCGGCGCGACAAAGCACCCGGCGGAGCAAGTGCGCCAGGGCCGCTGGAGAGAAGCGACGTTCCTTTCGCGGAGGAGCCGCGCATACCCAGGGGCGCGGGGAACGGCGCGACAAGCCCCCCACCGGCAGGTGGTCCCGGAACCGACAGGACACCTCACCCCGGGGGGTCGGCGGACCCTAGTTCTCCGTTCGGTACATGAGGTCGGTTTCGTGGGTGGTGAAGCCGAGGCGTTCGTAGACGGCGAGGGCGGGCGCGTTGTCGGCGTCGACGTAGAGCATGGCGGTGCCGAGGCCGCGATCCAGGGCGAGGTGGCGCAAGCCGATCGCGGTGAGCGCGCGGCCGAGACCGCTGCCCTGTTCGCCCGGGGCGACCCCGACGACGTAGACCTCGCCCAGCCCCTCGGCCGCGTGCACCTTGGTCCAGTGGAAGCCGACCGGCTCGGAGCCGCGGAAGGCGAGGAAGAACCCGGCCGGGTCGAACCAGGACTCGGCGACGCGGTCGTCGAGGTCGGCGCGGGTGATACCGCCCTGCTCGGGGTGGTGCGCGAAGGCCGCCGCGTTGACCGCGAGCCAGGCGCTCTCGTCCTGCCCGGGCACGAAGGTGCGGACGGTGACGCCGTCGGGCAGCCGGGGCTCGGGCACCCCGGCCGGCTCGGCGTCGAGCGGGCGGCGCATCTGCCGCAGCTCGCGGAAGAGTTTCATGCCGAGCCGCTGGGCGAGGTGCCGGGCGGCGGGGTGCCCGCCGTGCGCCCACACCCGCAGCCGCCGGTCGGTGGCGGCGAGCAGCTCCGCCGCCAGCGCCTGCCCGTGGCCTTGCGAGCGGCGCTGGGGGTGCACCACGAACTCGGCGGACGGCGCCTCCACCGGGTCGGTGCCGTCGATCTGCCCGTAGCCGGTCAGCTCCTCGGTCGTCGTGCCGTCCGGTCCCGGCCGCGGCGTCGGTGTCCACAGCAGCAGGTGCCGTACGCCGGGGCGGCCGGACTTGCGGATGTGCAGCCGGCCCTGTTCCGACACGGCCGGCTGGCCGTCCTCGGCGGCGGCGGCCTCGATCAGGTCGAGGACGGCCCGGGCGGCATCGTCGGGCAGATCGGTGCGGGTCTCGATGCGGCGGTCGCTCATGCCGTGATCGTACGGCGCGGCTCCGTGCCGTCCCGCGGTGCCACCTGGGGTCGTACCGGGATGATCGCGGCCGACACGCAGGCGGTCGCGGCGGCCAGGACGAAGCCCGGCCAGTAGGCGGTCGCCGAGATCAGCGCGGCCATCGCCGGGGGCACCACGGCGGCGGTCAGGTTCTGTCCGGTGTTGTGCACGCCCAGCGCCCGGCCGGACCAGGCCGCACCGGCCCGCTCGGCGGTGGAGGTGAAGGACAGCCCGTTGGTACTGGCCGAGATCGCGATGGCGACGACCAGCAGGACCGGCGTCAGCGGGGACGGGAAGGCGGTGGTCAGCGCGGTGGCGCCGATCACGACGGCGGTGACCGCGGCGAGCTGCCGCATCGGGCGCATCCGCTCGCCGACTGCGTCGGACCAGCGCCCGACCAGGATGCGGGAGACCGCGCCGAGCCCCTGGGCGACCGCGATGAGCTGTCCGGCGTGCACCGACGACCAGCCGCGCACGTCGACCAGCAGCACCAGCGCGAACGCCCCCGCGGTGAACTGCGGGATCACCAGCAGCGCCGCCGAGCCGTGGATGCGCCACAGCACGTTGGAGCCGCGGTACGGGTTCGGCGCGGGCGCGGCCGCCGCCTTCCTCGTCCGCGCCGGGTCGGCGGCGAACAGCGCGATCAGCACGGCGATCACCCCGCAGGCCACCGCGAGGAAGCCGATCGCGCCGGGCAGGCCGTGCGCGTCCGACAGCGGCGGCATCGCCAGCGCGGCCACGCCCATGCCCAGCGGCGTGGACGTCTGCCGGATGCCCATCGCCAGGCCGCGTTCCTTCGCGGCGAACCAGCCCATCACCAGCCGGCCGCTGGCGGAGTAGACCGAGGCGCCCGCCGCGCCGGCCAGCACCAGCAGCAGTCCGAGGGCGAGCATGCCGTGCGCGGCCCACGCGGCCAGCGCGAGGGCGCCCGCCGCCAGCCCCAGCCCGCAGGCGATCACCACCCGCTCGCCCCATCGGTCGGCCGCGGCGCCCCACAGGTACAGGGCGAGCACGAGACCGGTGGTGGGAGCCGCGACGAGCAGCCCGACCTCGGTCAGCGACAGGTGCTCCTGCTTGCGCAGGGTGTCGGCGAGGTACGGGATGCCGTAGACGAACGCGCAGGCGGCCGTCTGGGCCGCGGTTCCCAGGGCCAGCATCAGCCAGCGACGCATGGGTGCACCTCCTCGGTAGGTGGTGCACCCAACTATGTCGGCTCACCGAAGGGTGAGACAGAGTATTCCGAATAGTGAGACGGAATCCGGTGGCGCCGTGACCCGCGGGTGCCTCAACTCCCGCCGGGCGGAGGGAAGTCGGAGGGCGGGACGTCGGACGGCTGGGTGTCGGGCGGGAGGTCCGGCGGAGCCGTCGGCGCGCCCGGCAGCCGTAGCGCCGCCAGCGTGCCGCCGCCCGGCGCCGGGGAGAGCGACACCTCGCCGCCGGCCTGCTGCGCGGTGCGGGCCACGATCGACAGCCCCAGGCCGCTGCCCGGCAGCGACCGCGCCGACGGCGAGCGCCAGAACCGCTCGAACACGTGCGGCAGGTCCTCCGCCGGAATGCCCGGGCCGTGGTCCCGCACCGTCAGCAGCCCGCCGCGCAGCCGCACCTCGATCTCCCCGCCGGGCGGGGAGAACTTCACCGCGTTGTCCATCAGGTTCACGATCGCCCGCTCCAGCGCGGCCGCCTCCGAGCGGACGAACCACGGCGCCACGTCCGCGACGATCTTCAGGTCCGGGCCGCGCAGCCGGGCCCGGGCCAGCGCCGTCTCCGTCACCTCGTGCAGCGCCACCACCTGGAGCGTCGGCCCCGCGTCCGGCCGGGACAGCTCCTGGAGGTCCCCGATCAGCGAGGCCAGCTCCGTCATCTGCGCCTTCACCGACGCCAGCAGCGCCTTGCGGTCCTCCGGCGGGATCGCCCGCCCGGTCGCCTCGCTGCGCTCCAGCAGCTCGATGTTCGTCCGCAGGCTGGTCAGCGGCGTCCGCAGCTCGTGCCCCGCGTCCGCGATGAGCTGCTGCTGGCGGTCCCGGGACGACGCCAGCGCGGCCGTCATCGAGTTGAACGACGCGGACAGCCGGGCGATCTCGTCCTGCCCCTCGACCGGGATGCGGACGTTCAGGTCCTCGGTCCGCGCGATGTGCTCCACGGTCTGGGTGAGGGTGTCCACGGGCCGCAGCCCGGTCTGCGCGATGAGCAGACCCGCGCTGGCCGCGCCGACCGCGCCGATCCCGGTGACGGCGAGCAGCACCCAGGCGAGGGTGGTGAGCGGATCGGTGACGACGCTCAGCGGGCGGGCCACGGACAAGGCGACCGGCTGTGTCTGGTCCTGCAGGATCAGCCGCACGTTGGTGTTCACGGTGTACACGCGCAGCGCGGTGCCGTCGCTGTGCACGGTGTGGGTCACGGAGACCCGCTGCGGTCCCGAGGTCGCGATGCTGCGGTCGGCCGCCGTCGTCGCGAACGTCTTGGTGCCCGTGATCAGGCAGGTCTTGCCGTCGGGCAGCACGATCTGGGCGGACACGCTCGACGGGTTGATGTTGTACTGGCCGTTGTCGGGCGCCGCGGACTGGCAGGAGAAGGGACCGAGACGGCTGGCGCGCGAGAGTTGCTGCGTCGCGTCCTCCACGCCCTGGCTGAGGGACCTGTCCAGCTGCGAGTTCAGCTCGTTCCGCGTGATCAGCCAGCAGGCCAGCGCGGCCAGCGCGACCGCGATGAGCACCGCGGCCGCCGTGAGGATGGTGAGCCGGGAACGCAGGGGAAGGCGGTTCACGCGTGCCCGCCGTCGGGGGCGCGCAGCACGTAGCCGACGCCGCGCACGGTGTGCACCAGCCGCGGCATGCCGCCGGCCTCGGTCTTGCGGCGCAGGTACATCACGTACACGTCGAGCGAGTTGGAGGACGGCTCGAAGTCGAAGCCCCACACCGACTTGAGGATCTGCTCCCGGGTCAGCACCTGGCGCGGGTGGGTCAGGAACAGCTCCAGCAGGGTGTACTCGGTGCGGGTCAACTCCACCTGCTGCCCGGCCCGGGTGACCTCGCGGGTGGCCGTGTCCATCCGCAGGTCGGCGAAGGTGAGCGCGTGCGCGTCGTCGTCGGTCCGGCCGGGCGGGGTCGCGTACGAGCTGCGGCGCAGCAGCGCGCGCAGCCGGGCGAGCAACTCGTCCAGTTCGAAGGGCTTGACGAGGTAGTCGTCGGCGCCGGCGTCCAGGCCCGTGACGCGGTCGCCGACGGTGTCCCGGGCGGTGAGCATCAGGATCGGCGTGGTCACTCCGCTCGACCGCAGCCGGCGCGCCGTGGTCAGGCCGTCCATCCGCGGCATCAGCACGTCCAGCACGATCGCGTCGGGGCGGTAGCTGTCCGCCTGCTCCAGCGCGGCGAGTCCGTCGGCGGCGAGCGCGGTGTCGTACCCCTCGAACGCCAGGCTGCGGCGCAGCGCTTCCCGTACGGCCGGCTCGTCGTCCACGATCAGCACCCGCGCGGGCGCCTCGCCGCTCTCCCCGTTGCTCATCCGTTCCCTACCTCATGACCCGTCTGTGGTGTCCCCAGCGTCGCACGTCATCCTCGGCGGATGGCGTCGTTGCGCGTGCGCGGCTCGTCCCCGGCGTGCGGCCGTACGACCGGCCACCCGCCGGGGGACGTTCCGGCGACCACCGCGGGCACCTCCTAGTTGCTGTCCCCGCCGGCCCTCAGGTGCGCGAGGTCGGACGTGACGGTGTTGATCGGGATGGCGAACCCGAGCCCCACGCTGCCCGCGCTCGACGAGGAGGAGCTGCTGTCGGAGGAGCTGGAGTACATCGCCGAGTTGATGCCGACGATCTGCCCGCTCATGTTGATCAGCGCGCCACCGGAGTTGCCCGGGTTGAGCGACGCGTCGGTCTGGATCGCCTTGTACGTGGTCGTGGTGCTGCCGGTGCTGCCGTTGTACTGGTTGCCGCCGAAGGAGAACGGCCACTGGTCGCCGCTGCCGCCTCCGCTGCCCCCGCCGTAGCCGTAGCCCTGCTGGCCCTGGCTCTGGTCCTGGCCCTGGCTCTCCTCGACCGGCACGGTCACATCGCGGTTGAGCGCGGAGACGATGCCGCTGGTCACGGTGTCGCTGAGGCCCTCGGGCGAGCCGATCGCCACGACCTGGTCGCCGACCGCGAGCCCGGAGGAGTTGCCGAGGACCGCCGCGGGCAGTCCGCTCGCGCCGTTCACCTTGATCAGCGCGAGGTCCTTCTTCGCGTCGGTGCCGACCACCGACGCGGACGCGGTCTTGCCGCTGCTGTAGGTGACGGAGATGCTCTGGGCGCCCGCGATCACGTGGTTGTTGGTGATGATCTGGCCGTTGGAGGTGATGATGACGCCCGCGCCGGTGGACTTGCCGTCGCTGAGGGTCGCGTTGATCTCCACCACGCTGGGGTTGACCGCCTTGTACACGCCGGCCACGGAGCCGTCCACGGCGGAGGCGTTGACCGCGGCGGCGGACGCCACGCTGTTGCCGGAGTTGTCGGTCGCGTGCCCGATCAGCGCGCCGGCGCCGCCGCCGATCACACCCGCGGCCAGGGCCACCGCCGCGGCGAGCGCGAACGGCCGGCTCATCCGGCGGCGCCGGTGCGGGACGGGCGCGGCACCCAGGGGCGCGGCACCCACGGCCGCGTAGCCGGCCTGGTAGGCGGGCGGCGGCGGGTAGCCGCCGGAGCCGGTCGCGGTCTCGGGGGCCGGGGGAACCACCGACCCCTGGATCACGGTGTGCCCGGGCTCGCCGCCGCCGTAGTACGGGTCCTGGTAGCCGCCCCCGGAGTGCGGGTGGGGCTGCACGGGCGGAGCCGCGGGGGTGGGCGACTCGGAGTACGGCGCCTGCGGGTCGGGCTGGAGCGGAAGCTGCGGGTCGTACGGAAACTGGGGTTCGCCGTTGCGGCTGCTCTCGCTGGTCATGCCTATGACTCTGTGCTCGGTTCATGAGAGCTTCCTGAGTGCACGCTGAGAAGCCCGACAGAAGTAGGTATGCCCGATATAAGGAAGAGCGGTCGGCGGCGCGCGCGGCCCTTATCCGGCCCGTACGGACGCGGTGCGAGGCCCGGTTTTCAGGCCGGTTTCGAGGCTGCTCCACGGCCCTCGCGGCGGCCGGTCGCGGACCGCCCGCGCGGGCCGGTGCGCCGCGTGCTCAGGCGCAGCCGCACGAACCCCGGACGACCAGCCGAGACGGGAACTGCCGGACCCGCTCGCGGCGCGAACCGGGCACCCGCAGCGAGTCGTCGAGCACCGCGTCCACCGCGGCGCGGGCCATCGCCTGCCGGTCGGAGGCGACCGTGGTCAGCGGCGGGTCGGCGAGCGCGGCCTCCTTGACGTCGTCGAAGCCGGCCACCGCCAGCTTGCCGGGCACGTCGATCCGCAGCTCGCGGGCGGCCCGCAGCACGCCGATCGCCTGGTCGTCGGTCGCGCAGAAGATGGCCGGCGGCCGGTCCGGCCCGGCGAGCAGGCCGAGCGCGACCTGGTAGGCGTCGTAGCGGTTGTACGGCGCCTGGAAGAGCCGGCCCTCGGTGGGCTTCCCGGCCTCCGCCATGGCCCGCCGCCAGCCGACCACGTGGTCGGTGACGGGGTCGCCGACCTCCGGCGTGACCTCGGTGCCGCCGAGGCAGGCGACGTAGTCGTAGCCGTGCTCCAGCAGGTGCCGGGTGGCCAGTTGGGCGCCGCCGATGTCGTCGGTGACCACCGCGATGTCGTCGATCGCCTCGGGACGCTCGTGCAGCAGCACCACCCGGGCGTCCCAGGCGTCGATCTCTATGGCGGCGTTCTCGCTGGGACCCTGGCTGATCAGGATCAGCCCGGACACCCGCATGCCGAGGAAGGCCCGCAGGTAGTGCACCTCGCGGTCGTCGAGGTAGTCGGAGTTGCCGACCAGCACCATCTTTCCGCGCTCGGACGCGGCCTGTTCGACCGCGTGCGCCATCTCCGCGAAGAACGGCTGGCGCGCGTCCGGGACGATCAGCCCGATCAGGTCGGTACGGCGGCTGGCCATCGCCTGCGCGACCCGGTCCGGGCGGTAGCCGAGCTGCTTGATGGCCGCGAGCACGCGCTCGCGGGTGGCCGGGGCTACCGGCCGGGGTCCGTTGTTGATGACGTAGCTGACGACCGCGGTCGAGGTCCCCGCCAGCCTGGCCACATCGTCACGCGTCACCTTGGGCACGTCGCGCAGTCTACGCGTGTCCAACCTGCCGTCATATAAAAGTTCAGACGGTCTGCTCGGCCGAACTGCGCTTGTCCACATACTGGTCGGCGGACCGCTCGACCGAGCCCTCCGCCGGGTACCGGCGGCTTCCCTCGCGGTCGGGCTCCTCGGCGGTCCGGTCGCCCGCGCTCGCCTTGTCGGCCTTCTCGGTCCGGTCGCCCTTCTCGGGCTTCTCCGGCGTGACGAAGCGGTAGCCGACGTTGCGCACGGTGCCGATCAGCGACTCGTGCTCCACGCCGAGCTTGGCCCGCAGGCGTCGCACGTGCACGTCCACGGTGCGGGTGCCGCCGAAGTAGTCGTAGCCCCACACCTCCTGGAGCAACTGGGCGCGGGTGAAGACCCGGCCGGGGTGCTGCGCGAGGTACTTCAGCAGCTCGAACTCCTTGAAGGTCAGGTCGAGCACCCGGCCCTTGAGCTTCGCGCTGTACGTCGCCTCGTCGACCGACAGGTCGCCGTTGCGGATCTCCATCGGGCTGTCGTCGTTGCTGATCTGCTGGCGGCCCATGGCCAGCCGCAGCCGCGCCTCGACCTCGGCCGGGCCGGCGGTGTCCAGCAGCACGTCGTCGATGCCCCAGTCCGCCGTGACGGCGGCCAGGCCGCCTTCGGTGACCACCAGCATCAGCGGGCAGCCGGGGCCGGTGGAGCGCAGCAGCTGGCACAGGCTGCGCACCTGCGGCAGGTCCCGCCGGCCGTCGATCAGGATCACGTCGGCACCGGGGGTGTCGACCAGAGCCGGGCCCTCGGCGGGTGCCACGCGCACGCTGTGCAGCAGCAGACCGAGTGCGGGCAGCACTTCGGTGGAGGGTTGAAGGGCGTTGGTCAGAAGCAGGAGTGAACTCACCGGGCGCTCCCGTAGGTCGTCGTCCGGCCGCGGTACGCCGTCACGGACGAGGGCGGTGGTGCCAGGACACGTCTCACGACCTGTCTCAAAACCGAACCCTCCTCGATTTCCGCGAGGCGACACGCATGCCGGAAAGCACGAAAGGACCCGGGGGCGACATTGCCCAGGTCCTCTTCCAGGGAACAATAGCCCACATGGACAGCCCTGCCGAGAGCGACGACAGCCTTTCGCGTGTTTCGGTGGTCACTTCGAGTGGCCGCCGGGCGGTGTTGTTGACATCCGATCGGGTGCCCGTCGAGGCGGAGCACATCCCGGCACCGGCGGGTTCCGGCCGACTGGCGATCGTGGTCGCGCACGGCTTCACCGGCGCCCTGGAGCGGCCCGCGCTGCGCCGCGCGGCCGGGCGGCTGGCGGCCTACGGCGGCGTGGTGGCCTTCTCCTTCCGCGGCCACGGCGGCTCCGGCGGACGCTCCACGGTCGGCGACCGGGAAGTGCTCGACCTGGAAGCGGCGGTGCGCTGGGCACGGCAGTTGGGATACCCGGACGTGGCCACCGTCGGCTTCTCGATGGGCGGTTCGGTGGTGCTGCGGCACGCCGCGCTGTTCGGCGTGGACGCGGTGGTGTCGGTCAGCTCACCGGCCCGCTGGTACTACCGTGGCACCCCGCCGATGCGCCGGCTGCACTGGGTGGTGACCCGGCCGGTGGGGCGGCTGGTCTCGCGCTACGGGCTGCACACCCGTGTCCACACCCGCGACTGGGACCCGGTGCCGCTCTCCCCGGTGCAGGCGGTGCCGCTGATCCCGCCGGCGCCGCTGCTGATCGTGCACGGCGACCGGGACGCGTACTTCCCGCTGGACCACCCGCGTTCGCTCGCCGAGGCGGCCGGTCCCGGCGGCGCGGAGCTGTGGATCGAACCCGGCTTCGGGCACGCGGAGAACGCGGCCGCGCCGGAACTGCTGGACCGGATCGGCACGTGGCTGACCGCCCGCTTTCCCGCGAGCTGACGCCGACGGGCCATGATGGACCCGCACGACGCACTGACCTGAGGACGGAGCGATGGCAGCACCTGACACGGCGGGGCCCGCGGCGGGCACGATCCGCTACTGGGCCGCGGCGAAGGCCGCCGCGGGCACGACGGAGGAGCCGTACCGCGCGGCGACCCTCGCCGACGCCCTGGCCGCGGCCCGCGCACGGCACGCCCGCGAACCGGAGTTCGCCCGGGTGCTGCTGCGCTGCTCCTTCCTGATCGACGGCACGCCCGTCGGCACCCGCGACCACTCCGCGGTCCCCCTGCCAGACGGCGGCACGGTGGAGGTCCTTCCGCCGTTCGCGGGAGGATGAGATGAACGACTTCCACGGCCCCGACGAGCCGTACGGCACCCCTGCCGCCGACGGCGCCCCCGGGCAGACGCCCCCCGGGCAGGCCCCGGCCGAGGGCTACCCCCAGCAGCCGGCCGACGGTCACGGGCAGCCCTACGGCCACTCCTACGGTTACGCGCCGCCGGCCCCCGGCGGCTGGGGCGACGGCGCCCCCGGCTATCCCGACGGCGCCCCCGGCCCGCAGGCGTACGGCCCCGGCCAGGACGCCCACCCGCAGGCCGGGTACGACCCGTCCGGGTACGACCAGGGCGGATACGCCCGGCCCGGGTACGGCACCGGCTACGAGCAGGCCGGCCACGAGCAGACCGGTCACGGCCACGGCGGCTACGCGGAAGGCGGCTACACACAGGGCGGCTACGTCCAGCCCGGTTATGTACAGCCCGGCGACCAGCCGACAGGCGGCGGGCAGGGCGCGTACGCCGGACCGGGCGACCCCTACGGCGCGGCCGGCCCTGGCCACTTCCACCCGCCCGCCGACGGGACCACCTACGTACCGGAGCCGATCGGCGTGCAGTTGCCCTCCGACGCGGAGCCCGGCAACGGATTCGGGGGGCCCGCGGCCGGCGGCACGTGGAGCGGCCAGGCGGCCGCCGGACAGGGGCAGGCGGCGCCGCCCGCCGCGGACACCTGGGCCGCGGCGCCCGCACCCGCGCCCGCCTGGGGCACCACCCCCGGCGGCGCCCCCGGATACGCGCCCGGCCAGGACGCCGGCTACGGGTCCGGCTACGGGCGGCAGCCCGCCCCCGCCCCCCGGCACGCCCCGGACGTACCCGTCGCCGCGGCCGCGCCCGCCGGGTACGCCCCGGCCGAAGACGAGCAGGAACCCGAACTGGAGCGGACCGCCGCGCTTCCCGTCATCGAACCTGAAGCAGCCGTGCCGCCGCACCGGACCGGCTCGCCGATCATCCCGCCCGGCATCCAGCCCGCCGGGCTGACCGCGGTGCTCGGCCTGCTCCTGGCCGGCGGGGCGGCGGTCGGCAAGCCCGCCCTCGCGGTGGTGCTGGTGCTGCTCCAGGCGGTCACCGCGGCCGGCTGGTTCCGGCTGAACGGCATGTGGCCCGCCCGGCAGGGCATCGTGCTGGCCTTCCTGTCCGGCGTCACCGTGGACATCGCGGTGCTCGCGGTCAGCGGCGGCCACGGCCCGGTCGCGCTGCTCGGCACCCTCGGGGTGTGGCTGCTGCTCGTCCTGGTGCTCCAACTGCGCCACCACGGCTCGGCCGACGAACGCCTCTCGTCGCTCACCGCGACCTCCGCCTCCACCCTGCTCACCGTGGTCGCGGGCGGCTACCTCCTCACCGCCACCTCGCACGCGGGCAGCGACCCGGTCGTGGTCGGGGCGGTCGCGGTGGCCGCCGCCACGCTGGTGCGCGCGGTGCGGCTGCCGGGCGGGGAGCCCGTCTCGCTGGTCGCCGCGCTCGTGGTGGCCGCCGCCACCGGGGCGCTCACCGGCCCGGCCACCGGCTTCGGCTCGGGGCACTCGGTGCTGCTCGCCGCCGCGGCCGGCGCCTGCGCGCTGATCGGCCTGCGGGTGGCCAGTTACGACTGGCCGTCCCGTTTCGTGCACTTCACCGCCGGGGTCGCGCTGCCGCTGACCGCGGCCGCCCCGGTCGTCTACGCCCTCGGTGCCGCACTGACCTGATCACGAGCGTGAGATAAATGATCGGCCCGGCGGGAACCGTACGGGCCCCGCCGCCCGTCAGGCGTTGCGAGCGAGTCGAACGGTAGAACGGTCAACAGCCGGGGAGAACCCATGCGCGCGGCGCGAATAACACTGATCGTGGTCCTGGTCCTGGGCGCGATCTTCGTCGGGCTGGACCGGATCGCCGTGTACGTGGCCCAGAACAAGGCCGCCAGTCAGGCCCAGACCTCGGAGGGCCTGACCGACAAGCCGAAGGTGGGCATCAAGGGCTTCCCGTTCCTCACCCAGGCCCTGTCCGGCAAGCTGCACCACGTGACGATCAACGCCGACGGCGTCGCGGCGTCCAGCGGCGGCCAGAGCGTCCAGGTCGAGGACTTCCACGCCGACCTGTACGACGTGAAGCTCTCCAACGGCTACAGCGAGGCCAAGGCCGACCGCGCCACCGGCGAGGCGAAGATCAGCTACGAGGAACTGACGAAGGCCGCGCCGGACGGGATCACCGTCTCGTACCCGGGCGACGGCACCGACACCGTGCGGATCACCGGCTCCTACCTCGGCACCAACCTCAGCGTGCTGAGCAAGCTCAGCGTCGTGGACCCGAAGTCCGGGGCCGCGCCCAACACGATCCAGCTGCACGCCGAGGGGCTGCCGAAGGAGTTCACCGCGCTCGGGCTGGAGACCAAGCTCCGCAACCAGATCGACTTCACCCCCGAGCTGACCCACCTGCCCGCGGGGCTGGGCCTGACCTCGGTCACCACCGGCCCGGACGGCATCACCATCAAGTTCGGCGGGCATGGGGTGGTTCTCGCAGGCTGAGACGCCGCTGTCCACCACGGCGGCCTAGGCCGCCCCGGCACCCCTCGCGCACCGCTCGAACGCGCGCGCGAGGGGTGCCGTGCGTGCGGTGCCCGCAGCTCGTCTTGTTATATGGACAGTCTCGTCTCGTCATGCGATACACCGGTGACACTTCGCGCTTTATTTCCCTACGATCGGGACTCATGAAGCGACAGGCGGACCTCACAAAGCGGCGGGCAGTGGACCTGTGCCGCGTGGCCGCCATGCTCTGTCGACTTTCCTGAAGGGCGCCCGCCCCGCCGCGACGCCGCGGCCCCATGGCCCTCCGCGGCCGGCCCGCCGCCCTCCCCGCTGCCGCCAGGCACCCCCGACGCGCCCGCGCGCTTCGACGCAAGTGACCGCGCCACCGCACATTCCGTACTGCCCCGGAGGAGATCAGCATGAGCCGCAGTGACGTCCTCGTGGACGCCGACTGGGTCGAGGCCCACATCGACGACCCGAAGGTGGTCATCGTCGAGGTGGACGAGGACACCTCGGCCTACGAGAAGAACCACATCAAGAACGCGGTCCGCATCGACTGGAAGTCCGACCTCCAGGACCCGGTCCGCCGCGACTTCGTCGACCAGGCCGGCTTCGAGGCACTGCTGTCGGCCAAGGGCATCGCCAACGACGACACCGTCGTGCTGTACGGCGGCAACAACAACTGGTTCGCGTCCTACGCGTACTGGTACTTCAAGCTCTACGGCCACGACGCGGTGAAGCTGCTCGACGGCGGCCGCAAGAAGTGGGAGCTGGACGCCCGCGAGCTGGTCGACGAGGTGCCCGAGCGCGCCGCGACGACGTACCAGGCCAAGGCCCAGGACACCTCGATCCGCGCCTACCGCGACGACGTGGTGGCCGCGATCGGCGCGCAGAACCTGGTCGACGTGCGTTCGCCCGACGAGTTCTCCGGGAAGCTGCTCGCCCCCGCGCACCTGCCGCAGGAGCAGTCGCAGCGCCCCGGCCACGTGCCGAGCGCGCGCAACATCCCGTGGTCGAAGAACGCCAACGACGACGGCACCTTCAAGTCGGACGACGAGCTGAAGGCGCTCTACGCCGAGGAGCAGGTCGACCTCGCCACGGACACCATCGCCTACTGCCGGATCGGCGAGCGCTCCGCACTCACCTGGTTCGTGCTGCACGAGCTGCTCGGCGTGAACAACGTCAAGAACTACGACGGCTCGTGGACCGAGTACGGGTCCCTGGTCGGCGTGCCGATCGAACTCGGCTCGAACTGACGTCGAGCAGGACCCAGACGAGGCGAGGACTGAACCTTATGTGTGGAGCGAAGGCCGGCGGCCCGGACCTGGCAGGAGTTGACGTGGCGAACGAGACGATCATCCAGGGGTCCGTGACCCGCGACGGCGAGCCGGTCAGCGGCTATGTGCGGCTGCTGGACGGCGGCGGCGAGTTCACGGCGGAGGTGCCGACCTCGGCCACCGGGCAGTTCCGCTTCTTCGCCGCCCCCGGCACCTGGACCCTGCGCGCCCTCGTCCCGGGCGCCACGGTCGACCGCACGGTGGTGGCCCAGCAGGGCGCCGCGGCAGAGGTCGCCATCGCCGTCTGACCCGGTCCCGGAAACCCGGACAGGCGCCCAGCCCCCCCAGCGCCCGGCCCGGCCCCACGACATAGAACGGCAGAGCGGCGGGGCGGGGCTGGGGGGGGTAAGCCC